>JBFGOX010000125.1:0-7375 GCA_041565015.1 Burkholderiaceae bacterium | reverse complement strand
GTGCTGCTGCTCGTCGTGCTGCAGTTGCCGGCCAGCGACCGTCCGCGCGCGCCGGGTTGTCGCGCCGGCCTGTTCGATTGTTCGCTGCCGGCCTGGCCGGCGGGCGCGTGGCGCGACACGATGCAATGGCCGATGCTGCTCGCAGGCTTGGCGATGCTGCCGATGATGGCAGCGCTGCCGCTGCTGGCGGAGTGGTGCAGCGCTCAGTCGGTCGCTCCGCAGGCGATGGTGCTGTTGCACCTGGCCGCGATGTTCGGCCCGGCGCTGTTGCTCAAACGCTCGGTCGCGCGCTGGTCGCCGCACACCTTATCGATGGTGTGCGCCGCGTTGCTGGCTGGCGGCGCCGCGATTGCGCTGCGGGCTGCGGCGCCGTACGACTTGCTCGGTGTCGCCATCACCCACGGCGCGGCCTGGGGTCTGGCGTGGAGCGGCCAGTTGTGGGCACCCGCGCGACGCGGCCGGCAAGGCGCATCGCCGCTACTGGCCGCCATTGGCTATGCGGCGCTGACGCTGGCATTCGGTCTGGTCGTGGAACACGAGGGCGCACGCGGCGTGGCGACGGTGCATGCCGCATTGGGACTGGCCGCGGCGCTGGTCTGGGTGACGAGGGCGGCGGCAAGGTTCTCGCCATGGTCCGCAGCAAACTTCGGCAGAGCGCCCGCTGCGGTTCGCCGAGCGCGTCACGGCAGCGGCCGATGATCCGCTGATCTGGCGGCGAGCCTTCCCGCGCGGCTTGGCACGCGCACAATCTGCGGCAGCAACCGATTCACGACCCCGCATGCCGATCCCCGCCTCCGACCTCAGGCGTACGTGGCTCTTCGGTCCCGGTGCCGATGCGCGCACGCACCAGGCGATGCAGGAAAGCGGTGCCGACGCGCTGATCGTCGACCTCGAAGACTTCACGCCGCCGGCGCGCCGCGACGAGGCACGGCGCAACCTCGCCAGCCTGATCGCCCGCTGGCGTGGCGCCGGGCGGATCGCCGTCGTGCGCATCAACGCGCTGGAAGCCGACGGCCCGATCGATCTCGCCGCGGCGAGATGGCATCGAGCGCCGCGCAGATGCAGGCGCTGCACGCCGCGCTCACGGAATGGGAAGCGCAGTTGAACCTCGAAGCGGGCGCCACCGTGATCCTGCCGGTGTGCGAGACCGCGCTCGGCGTGGTCGAAGTGCGGGCGATTGCCGCGGCCAGCCCGCCTATCCGCGCCGCGCTGCCCGGCGCCGAGGACCTGGCCGCCGACCTGTGCGCCGAGCGGCAGCCCGACGCGGTCGAACTCGACCATGCGCGGCGGCGCTTCGTGCTCGAATGCCGCGCCGCCGGCATCGAGCCGATCGACGCGTCGTACACCTTCAGCGACGCCGACGGCGCCGTGCGCGAGGCGCGCTATGCCGCGCGCCTGGGCTACCGCTGCAAGGCGCTGGTGCGCCCCGAGCACGCGCAGCCGATCAACAGCGCGCTGACGCCGAGCGCCGATGACCTGCGCCGCGCCAGCGCGATCGTCGAAGCCTTCGAGGCCGCGCGCGCCCGCGGCGAGTAGCGGGCGCTGACAACAACTCGCAAGGAGTCGTCCATGACACTGCACACCGTCGAAGTCGCCAACCGCCGTGAATTCGAGGAGGATTGGTGGAACAAGCTCAATGACTTCGGCGCCGTCTTCCTCGCCGAAGGAGACAGTTGGTTCTCCTACGGGTCGCTGAAGTTCCGCAACCTCCTGCTCGACATGCAACTGCCTTACAGGGCCCTGATCCTGAACATCGCCTGGCCCGGCGACACGCTGCGGCGCATGCACGACACCTGCAAGAACCCCGAGCTCTATTGGTTCTTGCGCAACCAGAGCGGACGGCGCTGGAGCAGCATCTTCCTGTCCGGCGGCGGCAATGACGTCATCGATGCGGCCTGGGACGACGGGAAGCAGACCTCCTGGATCTTTCGCAAGCCGGCAGATCCCCGTCAGATTACGAAAGACAACATCGGTGAAGTCCTGAACCGCGATGCGTGCGCTTCCTTGATGGACTACATCAAGCAGAACATCCGCAGGATCGTGGAGGAGGGACGCGACCAGCCGGGTGGCAACAGCGTCGATGTCCCGCTATTCATGCATACCTATGCGCTGGCGCAACCGCGCAACGCCCCGGCAAGCCTGACCAAACGGGTCAAGAAAGGGCCATGGCTTTATCCAGCCTGCCAATGGACGGGAATCGACGAGTCGCTATGGATCGAAGTCGCCCGCTTGATCCTCGGCGAACTCGCCGAGGCACTGAAGAGCCTCGCCTTGCCGAACTTCCACATCATCGACACGCTGTCGGAGACCACCGACATCATGCCGGCAGCGCCTGGATCGACCAAGAACAGCAACGACTGGGAAAACGAGATTCATCCCAACCAAGGCGGCTACCGCAAGCTCGCGGCCACCTGGTCCGAGAAGATCGTCGAAATCGTTCCTGCGTGAAGAACCTTGGCTTGCGAAGCTCCGCAAGAAACGTTGGTCCGCGACTCGACGTTCCAGACGAGGAGCTCAAATCGCAGGCTGCCCAGCGGCAGCGCATTGAGATGATTGCCAAGAGCAGCGACTTGAGAATCAAGTCCTTGCAGTGATCGACAGCTCTCGGGCGCGGTATTCAACTCACGCAGCCGGCCAGAAGCGGTCCTCACAGACGCGCTCGAAAATCTCGTCACGGAGCGCCTAGGAGCGGCAGGTTTCCGGCGAGAAATCTGAAGTCCACTTTGGCGCGACCGACCATCTGCTGACATCCACGTTTCGCACTCGCAGGACCGAAACCGAATGGCTGCAGCCGTTCGAACTCGAGGCCGAATGGCGGCGATTGCAGAGACCGGTCGATCAGTGTTTCCCGCGACGTCGGACCGCTCTGGGTCGAGACATGTCGGACCCCTTTTCGAGTTCAATGCCGAAAAGCGGCCCTTGAAGTTGCGCTTTCCGGAAGCTGCCATTCGTCACCGAGTGCAGACGACCCAATGCCGACTGTCCGACTCTTGGAAAGCAGTCATCGCTTCGCTCATCGAATTCTGCAGTCCGGTCGCAAGCGCGAAGCAGTCCGCATCGACTCCAGGGTCCTGTTCAAAGTGCCGCAGTCGCTGGGATGCAAGCTCGATCGAACAAGCAGCCGGTCAACCTGCGCAGCAGGACAGCTGCTTCACATCCTTAGAGAAAGTTTGTGCGGCGAGCTTCAGCCCCTCGACCATGGTCAGATAGGGGAACAGCTGTTCAGCCAATTCATTCACTGACATTCGTGCACGGATGGCCAGCGCTGCGGTCTGGATCAATTCGCCGGCGTCGGGACACACCGCTTGAACGCCGATCAGACGGCCAGAGCCCGCTTCTGCAACGAGTTTGATGAAGCCGCGCGTATCGAAGTTCGCCAGCGCTCGCGGCACGTTGTCCAGGCTGAGCGTTCGACTTTCGGTCTCGATGCCGTCGAGCTGTGCTTCGGGCTCGCTGTAGCCGACTGTGGCCACCTGCGGGTCGGTGAACACCACCGCCGGCATGGTGGTCAGGTCGAGCGTAGCCTCACCCCCGGTCATATTGATGGCCGCTCGGGTCCCGGCGGCCGCAGCCACATAGACGAACCGCGGCTGATCGGTGCAGTCGCCGGCAGCGTAGATGTGCGGGCTGCTCGTGCGCATGCCTTTGTCGACCACGATGGCGCCCTGCGCATTGACGATGACACCGGCCGCGTCCAGCGCCAGGTTGCGCGTGTTGGGCGCTCGACCAGTGGCGACCAGCAGCTTGTCGGCGCGCACCTCGCCGTGTCCGGTGGTCAGGATGAATTCGCCGCCCGCAAAAGCCACACTGCTGGCCAGTGTCCGCTCCTGCACCTCGATCCCTTCGGCACGGAAGGCGGCCGTGACGGCTTCGGCGACCGCCGGGTCTTCGCGGGAGAACAACGTGCTACGCGCCAGGATCGTCACCTTGCTGCCTAGCCGTGCGAACGCCTGCGCCAGTTCTACGGCAACAACTGAAGAGCCGATGACTGCAATCCGACCGGGAATCGTGTCGGTGGCGAGGGCCTCGGTGGAAGTCCAATAAGGTGTTTCTTTCAGGCCCGGGATGGGCGGGACAGCGGCGCTGGCGCCGGTGGCGATCAGGCAGCGGTCGAATGCCACTTCGCGCTCGCTGTCCTGACCTGCCTTCACGACGAGATGTTGGCGATCCTGGAAGCGGGCCTCGCCGAGCAATACGGTAATGGCCGGGTTGCGCTCCAGTATGTCTTCGTACTTGGCGTATCGCAGCTCATCGACTCGCGCCTGCTGCTGGGCGAGCAGGTTGCTGCGCTGGATCGCTGGATCGGTCGCCGAAATCCCGCCGTCGAATGGGCTCTGCCGGCGCAGATGCGCAACGTGAGCGGCGCGGATCATGATTTTGGAAGGGACGCAGCCGACGTTGACGCACGTGCCCCCAATGAGGCCGCGCTCGATCAGGGTGACGGTTGCTCCTTGCTCGACCGACTTCAGGGCCGCCGCCATCGCAGCCCCACCGCTGCCGATCACGGCGACCTGCAGGCGATCATCGCGTTCGCCACTTCCGGCCTTGCGACGGTGCGCGCCGAGGGCCGTGTCATTGGACCTCGAGACATGCGACGTGACGTCGCCGTCAACTCGGGCCCGATACCCCAGCGCCGTCACCGCCGTGAGCATCATTTCGACAGCGGCGAATGGATCGGCCCGCACCTGCGCGCGTCCCTGTTCGTAAGACACGCACGCCTCGCGCACGCCTCGCACAACCTCCAAGGCCGCCTTGACGCGTTTCGCGCAGCCGCCGCAGGTCATGCCCTCAATGGCCAGTTCGATCATGGTGGTCCCGCTCACTGGTCGCAGGGTGACCCTTCAGTAACGCAACGGGCCGCCTGCTGTCGCTTGCGCCACAGCGCATAGGCGGTCAGGCCCACGAACATCGCCAGCGCCGGCAGCAACACGTAGTCCAGATAGCCGGTGATCGCGGCCAGGCCGACGGCGCCCAGCAAGATGAACAGCACCGGCGTGAAGCAGCACAGCGCCGCGACGACCGTGCCGATGATGCCGACCTTGAGCAAGGTGTTCGATCCGTTCGAACTCACCTCTTTACCTCGGCCGGAAAACCGACATTGGCGCTGGCCTGCGCCAGCGCCTGAACGTTTGTCTTGGCATCATCAAACGTCACGACCGCTTCCCGTTTCTCGTAACTCACTTCGACCTTGCTCACGCCATCGACCTTGGAAATCGCCTTCTTGACGATGATCGGGCAGGCAGCGCAAGTCATGCGCTCCACCGCAAGCGTGACGGTTTGCGCTGCGGCCCACGCCGGCGACACGGCAACGACCCAGAAAAGGAATACGAACAGCTTCGTCATCGCAGACTCCTGGTCATTTCCCGATCAATAAAAGAACGGAAGGACATAGGGAAAGCCGACGGCGACCAGCACCAGCACGACGACCAGCCAGAAAAGCAGCTTGTACGCGATGCGTACGCGCGGAATGGCGCAGGCCTCGCCCGGCTTGCTGTCCGTCGTTGGTCTGTAGATCTGCCGCCAGGCAAAAAACAACGCAACGAGCGCCGCACCGATGAAGATCGGACGATACGGCTCAAGGGCCGTCAGATTGCCGATCCAGGCTCCGCTCAATCCCAGCATCACCAACGCGAGCGGCCCTAGACAACACGCCGAGCCAAGTATCGCCGCCACCCCGCCGGCGAACAGTGCTCCGCGACCGGTTTGTGCTTCAGACATGCGATCACCGCTCCTCATTTCGCAGGACTGGCGTAACGTTACTTCCGTACCTGTGTACGGAGTCAAGCGCAATGGACCATCCACAAGAGAACATGACCATCGGTGCCTTCGCGGGTGTCGCTGGGGTCAATGTGGAAACGATCCGCTTCTACCAGCGCAAGGGTCTTTTGCCCGAGCCGCGCCGTGTCCGCGGCAGCATCCGCCGCTATGGCGATGCGGATGTGGCGCGGGTGAGGTTCGTGAAATCAGCTCAGCGCTTAGGCTTCAGCCTGGACGGGGTCGCCGAGCTCCTGCGGCTGGAGGACGGCGCACACTGCGACGAGGCACGCGCACTGGCTGAGCAGAAGCTCAGTAATGTGCGCAAGAAACTTGATGACCTTCGTCGCATCGAAGCTGTTCTTGCGGAAATGGTCGAGCGTTGTAGCGCCACGAGTGGCAATCTGAAGTGTCCCTTGATCAGTTCGCTGCAGGAAGGAAGTCAATAAGGCGGCGCCGAGATCTGGACGCGACTCTGAACACGATTGATTCTGCGATCAGCTTCTGTTTCGGATTCTTCGTCCAGAGCTTCGCGCGCCTGGCCGCCAGCTCCCGGCACATGTGCAGAACCATGATCAAAGCCCGTTTCTGGTCGACGCTTGTCCATGATCGACCGCTATCGAGAAACAAACGCGGTGGCTGCTCATGGCCGTAGGCAGCCTGGTGACCATCACTTCAAGAAGCTGACGCTGGAAGATCGACTGCAAGTTCGACGTGCTGAGTGAGCCGCACGCCAAACCCAAGGCGGTACCGGATCGGCGTCCCGCCACGGTCCGCGTCGTGGCTACCGCGCTTGTGGCTGCGCGTCGGAATAAGTTGCCCGATTCTCGGCCGGCCACTCCCGCTCGTTGGGATGGGAGTACCTGCGCGTGATCGTCGACATCCATGCCCGCATCGGTTTCTCGCAATTCTGCCGCGATGAACACGCCGGCAGCGCAGCCCCTGAGGAAGCCGGGTCGGATGGTAGGCCCGCACTATCGACGTCATTGGAAAAGTTTCGTTGCTCGACCGGTACACGGCTCCTAGACTGATCAGTCGTTAACGAAGGAGATCAGGATGGCAGACGATCCGAAATGCCCGTTCTCGGGTGGCGTGACCCAGAAGATGATTTCCAGCTTCCGTGCCAACCGGGACTGGTGGCCCAACCAGCTGAACCTGGGCATCCTGCACCAGCGCTCGTCGATGTCGGATCCGATGGGCGAGGCGTTCAACTACGCCGAGGAATTCAAGACCCTCGACCTCGACGCCGTGATCAAGGATCTGCGCGCCCTGATGACGGACTCGCAGGAGTGGTGGCCGGCCGACTACGGCCACTATGGTCCGTTCTTCATCCGCATGGCCTGGCACGCCGCGGGCACCTACCGCATCGCCGACGGCCGCGGCGGCGCCGGCAACGGCGAGCAGCGCTTCGCGCCGACCAACAGCTGGCCTGACAACGGCAACCTCGACAAGGCGCGTCGTCTGCTGTGGCCGATCAAGCAGAAGTACGGCAAGAAGCTCTCGTGGGCCGATCTGTTCATCCTCACCGGTAACGTTGCGCTCGAATCGATGGGCTTCAAGACCTTCGGCTTCGGCGGCGGCCGCGCCGACGTGTGGGAGCCGGATCAGGCCACCAGCTGGG
>JBFGOX010000124.1:0-7406 GCA_041565015.1 Burkholderiaceae bacterium | reverse complement strand
GCTCGACTGCGAGCCGGCGAAGGACCTGCCGATGGCGCAGCGCTACTTCCTGTTCTGAGGCGCACGCGATGCTGCGCTTCTCGCGTGTTCTCGATGGCGAGCCCTCGGCGGCGCAACGCGCCGCCGCGCGCGTCCTGCGCCTGACCGCCGACGAGCGCGCCAGGAGCCGGCTCGCCGCGATGTTCGACGATGGCACCGCCGCCGCGATCGTATTGCCGCGCGGCACGGTGCTGCGCGACGGCGCCTGGCTGGCGGCCGAATCCGGCGAACTGGCGCGCATCGAAGCGGCGCCGCAGCCGCTGGCGCGCGTGACCGCCTCCTCGTCCCGGCATCTGCTGCGCGCCGTCTATCACCTCGCCAATCGCCACGTGCCGGCGCAGATCACGGCAGAGGCGGTGCTGATCGAGCGCGACGGCGTGCTCGAACGAATGCTCGCCAGCCTGGGCGCGACGATCGAGCATGTCGAGGCGCCGTTCGAGCCCGAAGCCGGCGCCTACGACGGTGGACATCACCATGCGCAGGCATCCGAGATCGACGAGGCCTCGCGCAACCTCGGCGAGGAGCTGTCGATCGCCGCGCACCGGGCCCGCGCGGCGGGCGGGCCCTCGCGATGAAATCCGCCGATCCGCAGATCGGCCGCGACGCGCGCCTGCGCGCGCTGCTGGCCACGCTGCATTTGGCCAGCCCCGCATTGCCGGTGGGCGGCTTCGCCTATTCGCAGGGGCTCGAGCGGGCGATCGACGAGCGCGTGGTGCACGATGAAGCGAGTGCCGCGCGCTGGATCGGCGACCTGCTGCTGCTCGCGCTGGCGCGGTTCGAGGCACCTTTGTGGCTGCGCGCGTTCGACGCATGCGCAGTCGGCAACGCCGAACGCTTCGCGCAACTGAATGAGGAACTGCTCGCCGCGCGCGAAACCGCTGAGCTGCGCGCCGAGTCGCAACAGATGGGCGCGTCGCTGGCGCGGCTGCTGCCGGCGCTCGGCGCCGAGCCACCGACGCTCGAACCGATCGCCTGGCCGGCGGCGTTTGCCGCTGCCTGCGCCGCGTTGGACGTGGATCGCGAGGCCGGGCTGACGGCCTATCTGTGGACTTGGGCGGAGAACCAGGTGCTGGCGGCAGTGAAGACCGTGCCGCTCGGCCAGCAGGCCGGCCAGCGGCTGCTGATCGCGCTGCACACGCAACTGGTGCAGGCGGTGGCCCTCGCCAACGAACTTATGGACGACGAATTCGGCTCGGCTGCGATCAACTTCGCTGTCGTCAGCGCGCGGCATGAGACGCAGTACTCACGGCTGTATCGCTCATGACAGCGAACTTCGTCGACGCCGCACGCGCTCGGTAAGGTGGGTCGTTCCCGCGCAGGCGGAAACCCAGTGGCTTCTGATCAATCCACGTAGATCAACATGACAGCACAAACGCCTCCTGCATCCCCCCTGCGCGTCGGCGTCGGCGGCCCCGTCGGCTCGGGCAAGACAACGCTGGTCGAAGTGCTGTGCAAGCGCCTGCGTGACAAGTACCGCCTCGCGGTCGTTACCAACGACATCTACACCAAGGAAGACGAGCGGCTTCTGGTCGCGGCGCAGGCGCTGCCGGCCGAGCGGATCTTGGGCGTGGAAACGGGCGGCTGTCCGCACACCGCGATCCGCGAGGATGCCTCCATCAACCTCGACGCGGTCGAGCGCTTGTGCCGGCGCTTTCCCGACCTCGATCTGATCTTCATCGAGTCCGGCGGCGATAACCTTGCCGCCACCTTCAGCCCGGAACTGTCGGACCTGACGATCTACGTGATCGATGTGGCTGGCGGCGAGAAGATCCCGCGCAAGGGCGGCCCCGGCATCACCAAGAGCGACTTGCTGGTGATCAACAAGATCGACCTCGCGCCGCACGTCGGCGCCTCGCTCGACGTCATGCGGCACGACACGGAGCGCATGCGCGGCAGCCGGCCGTGGGTCATGACCAACCTGAAGACGGGCGAGGGGCTTGATCAGGTGGTCGGATTCATCGAGCGGCAGGGGTTGCTCATCGCATGACGCGTCAGTCACGCGCGTCCCGTTGAGATCCGCGGGACGCACCGACCCTGAGCAAGGCCGTTCCGCGGCGCAACTTTCATCCGCACGGGAAGATCGTTCGCGCACGCCAGGGCTGATTCGGGCGGCATATGGCTTGTGCCGCCGGTTGTCCGCAAAAGCGCAGTACGAACCAATGAAGAACCCTTCGGCAATCAGGTTGACGGCGCATTTTTTAGATGTACTATCTATCCAATTAAATTTGCTGATCGTCGATGGCCAAACGCTCGTACACCATGCAGCGCCGAGCCGCCCTCGAGGCGGAGACTCGCGGGCGGATCGTGCGCGCGACGGTGGACCTGCATGCCAAGCACGGCGTGCTCGAGACGACCTACGCCATGATCGCGGCACGTGCTCAGGTCGCGCCACAGACCGTCTACAACCATTTTCCCAAGCTGGGCGCGCTGCTCGGCGCGTGTACCGGGCATGTGCTGGAGCGAGCTCCCGCGCTCGGCATGGAGACCTTTCGTTCCGGTCGCTCTCCGGAGGCCCGGTTGAGGATGATTGCGGAGGGGATATTTGCCCGGCACGCGTTCCTCGCCCCGTGGATGCGCATCGGCTGGTACGAGGCGGCCCTCATCCCTGAACTGGGCGCCATCCTGGAGCAAGGCGACACCGTGCTTCGCCAACTGATCGCCGCTGCGGTCGCCCCGGACCGCGAACCGACCCCTGGTTTCGTCGACGCGGCCTTCGTGCTGCTGGATTACCCGGCCTGGAAGCAACTGACGCGAAGTCGGTCGAGTCCCGAGGCGGCTCACTTGGCGGGCGACTGCCTGGCCGACCTTCTCCCCCGTCTAACCCGCACCCAATCGAAAAAGGGAAAGCCATGAGCGCACCAACCCACGCTACTTCAACCCGTGTCGACGAGATTGCGGACGGCATCTTCCGCATCAGCACGCCCGTGCCGCCAAGCGTTGTGCCGGGCGGCTTCACATTCAATCAGTACCTGATTCGCGATGTCGAGCCGCTTCTCTTCCACACCGGACCGCGCATGTTGTTCCCGGCAGTTTGCGAAGCCATCGAGCGCGTCGTTCCCGTGGCAACGCTTCGATACATCTCTTTCTCGCACGTCGAAGCAGATGAGTGTGGCTCGCTCAACCAGTTTCTGGCCGCTGCGCCGCAGGCTGCTCCCCTCTGTGGCCAGGTCGCCGCAATGGTCTCGATCACGGATCTGGCCGACCGTCCACCGAGGGCGCTTGCCGATCAAGAGTGCCTAACGCTCGGGAGGCATACGGTGCAGTGGATCGATGCCCCGCATCTGCCGCACGGATGGGAGTGCGGGTACCTCGCCGAGATCACGACGCGCACCCTGCTCTGTGGCGACTTGTTCACGCAATTCGGGGAGGCGCACCCCGCGATCACCGAGCGCGACATCCTCGAGCCCAGCGAAGCGGCGCGGACCGCCATGGATTACTACGCGCACTCGCCAGACACCGGTCGGTTGCTCGGGCGGCTTGCTGACACCGGACCGTCCACGCTCGCCTGCATGCACGGTCCCGCCTGGCACGGCGATGGCAAGGCGCTGCTGCGCAGCCTCGCTTCGCGGCTCGCGTCTGCGTCGACCCCGCGCTGACACCAACTCTCAAGGCCCGCCGATCTGCGATGCACGAGCGCCGGAGGTAGCTCGAGCAACAGCGCGGCGACTCCGCTGACGGCGGCGGCGAAGGAAGCGCCGGCAACCACTTCCCAACGCGCGCCCGGCAGCGCCGTCGGTACGTCGGTTCCGGCGGCGGCCAGCACCTCACGCCGCAGCGGGTTTGCATCGTTGGTCACGACGACGATGCCGGAATGCGAAGCTGGAAAACCGCCGTCGCGGCTACCAGCACTCGCTGTCGCCACCACGATCGCACCGCGTTCGATCGCCGCGTCAAGCAATGCGCCGAGCGGGTGATCGGGCGGACCGTCGACGCTCGGATTGATGGTGTGCGCCCGTCTGTCGAGCGCCAGTTGCAGCGCCCTGGCGAGACCCAGCGACGGCTCGCCTGCACAGTCCCTTCGTTGGTCCTGCTTGCCGACCCTGATGCAGCGTGCAGGCGCTCGCCAGCCGAAGATTCAGCCGGCGCGGTCGATCACCTCGACCAAAATGCCTGCCGCCTGCTCGCACTGCTCGCGGGTCACGTCCAGGTGCGTCACCGCCCGCACCGTCCGCGCGCCGAAGGGGAACAGCAGCACGCCGCGGCTGCGGGCACGCTCGACCACGGCGGACGCATCCTGCGCCTCGGGCGCCAGGCTGAAGACGATGATGTTGGTCTGCACGGTGGAAAGGTCCAGTCGCACGCGCCGGCTCTGCGCCAGGCGTTCGCTGATCAGTCGTGCGTTGACGTGGTCCTCGGCCAGCCGCGACAGGTGCTGGTCGAGCGCGTGGATCCCTGCCGCAGCAAGGATGCCGACCTGGCGCATCGCGCCGCCGAGCATGCGGCGGTGGCGCACCGCGCGGTCGATCAACTCTCGGCTGCCCGCCAGCAACGAGCCGCCCGGCGCGCCGAGCCCCTTCGACAACGCCACCGCCACCAGGTCGAACGGCGCCGCGAGTATCGGCAGCGGCGTGCCGGTGGCAACACACGTGTTCCACAACCGCGCGCCGTCGAGAAAGGCGGCGACATTGCGCTCGCGCGCGGCGGCGCAGATGCGCGCTGCTTCGTCCTGGGGAAAGATCACGCCGCCGGCGCGGTTGTGCGTGTTTTCGATTTCGACCAGCGTGGTCGGCGGGTAGATCGGGTGGCCGCGCGGCTTGCAGGCGGCGGCGAAGTCCTCGGCGGTGAAGATGCCTCCGCGGCCGATCTCGGTGAACTGCACGCCGGCGTTGGCTGCGCCGCCTCCCGTCTCGTGCCACACCGCGTGCGCTTCGCGGCTGACGATCACGTCGTCGCCCGGCCGCGTGAGCACGCGCAGCGCCACCTGGTTGGCCATCGTGCCGCTCGGCAGCCACAGTGCGGCCTCCTTGCCGAGCGACGAGGCAACGCGCGCCTGCAGTTCGTTGGTCGTCGGGTCTTCGCCGTACTGGTCATCGCCGACGACCGCGGCAGCCATCGCCGCGCGCATCGGCGCCGTGGGACGGGTGACGGTATCGGAGCGCAGGTCGATCGGCGGGGTGGTCATCGGGAGAATTCGTGAATCGGGTGTGCAGCGCGGTCAGGCGCTGCCACTGGCCGGACGTTTTCTTGAAGCGGCAATAAGCCCACAGCGGGGCGAGCGCCCCGCTGATGGGTACTCCAGACTGCCGCCGCAGGAACGCGGCCTTGCGCCGCGTTTCTATCTCACGGTTACTTGCCGGGTGCCGCAGCCTTGCTCATCGCCGAGCCGGCGGGTGCGCCGGGCTTCTTCGCCTGTTTAGGCTTCTTCTTTTCCTTGGGTTTGCGCAGTTGACCCTTGGCCATGTGCACGCTCCTTGCTGAATGTCCCGCCGCGCGGGACGCGCGAACTATCCGACTTTGCGGTCGGAAATGCAATCGGTATGGCATTCGCGATGACTCCGGGTCGAAGATCGCTCAGGCCTCGGCGGCCTGCGCCTCGGTCAGCAGCCACTCCTCGAAGGCGATCAGCCGCTCGCTTTTCGGCCGATGCGGCGGATACGCGAGGTAATACGCGCCCGACGTGCGCACGGTCAGCGAAAACGGTGCGACGAGCCGGCCCGCACGCAGGTCGTCGGCGACCAGCGCGCGCTGCGCGATCGTGACCCCCAGTTCGTCGATCGCAGCCTGGTAGGCGAGGACGGCGTTCTCGAACTTCAGGCCATTGTTGCCGTCGATCTCGGCCATGCCGGCGGCGGCAAGCCATGCCGGCCAGTCATTCGGCCGGTGCAGCGAGCACAGCAGCGCGTGCTGCGCCAGATCGCTCGGATGGCTCAGCGCCGGGCACCGCTCGAACAGGCCCGGGCTGCACACCGCTTGCAGCGCCTCGCCGCTCAGATGGCGGAAGCCTGGGCCCGAAGGGGAATCGAGATTCGAATGGATCGCGGCGTCGATGTCCTCGCGGCTGAAAGCCAGGTCGTCGTGCGGCAGTACCGCGCCTGGATCGCTCGACGCCTACGCCGCAACGGTCCCGCGAACTGCCCACGCCCGCGCTGTCAGTGCGATCGACCCATCTGAGGAGGTCTGCAGTCGTTCCCGGATGCGCTCGCGCAGGCGCGATCTCGCCGCATCATCGAGCGACATCGCGTAGGCAGGCGCTGGCCCCTGGCCGCCCAGGAACGGTTGCCAATAGTCATCGAAATCCGCGAACGGCGTCGGGATGTCGATCGGCTTCGCCGCGACGTCCTGCAGTCCGGCGCCGGCGAACAGATCGGCGAGCGCTTCGGCACCGCACAGCGGGAAGCGGATGCCTTCGTCCAGTTTCGCGGCGCTCGGGTCGAGTTCGACCGCGGCATCCCAGAAGACCCGCATCAGTTCCATCTTGCCGGCGTAATCCCAGACGTAAGCGGCGATCGTGCCGCCGCTGGCCGTGACGCGCGCCATCTCGCTCATCGCGGCACGAGGGTCGGGGACAAAATTCAGCACCAGCCCCGAGACCACGACGTCGACCGACGCGTCGTCGAACGGGATCGCCGTTGCGCTGCCCTGGCGAAATGTCGCTCGGCCGGCGAGATTGTCCTGCGCAGTTTTGAGAAACCCCTCCGAAGGCTCGACGCCCGCGACCGATTCGGGCGCGCAGTGATCGAGAACCGCCGCGCACAGCGCCCCGGTGCCGCATCCCACGTCGAGCCAACGCTGGCCGGGCGCGATGTTCAGCCACGAGAGAAACGGCGGTGCGACGCGGCGGCTCCACCGGCCGACGTAACGCTCGTACGGACTGCCTTGCTCCCAGACGTCGGACGCTGGCCTCTGATCCATGGTCAATTCCTCCTGTCGACAGTGCAATGCCTGCTGAGGGATTTGCCGACGGCTGCATGAAGGCCGCGGGTGAACGCAGTCCTCGTGTGCGTGGACTGCTCAAGAAGTGAAATCAATCGGCGCGTGCGGGCGTTCCTGCTTTGCCGAAAGGGTGACTCGGAACGGTCATGCGCAGGCGCTTGATGCCCGCGCTCACGCTACTCCCTGGACTGCCGTTGCCGCAATCACGCCTGAATCGAGTAGCCGCCGTCGACCGGCAGCGCCACGCCGGTAACGAAGTCCGACGCCGGTGAAGCGAGAAACACGGCAGCGCCAGCCAGGTCATCGGGCACGCCCCAGCGCCCTGCGGGCGTGCGTGCTTCGACGCGCTCTTGCAGGCCCTGCACTTCGACGCGCGCCGTGCGCGTGAGGTCGGTGTCGATCCAGCCGGGCAGCACCGCATTGACCGGGATGTGGTCGCGCGCCCAGGCACTGGCCAACGCGCGGGTGAGCTGGACCACGGCGCCCTTCGACGC
>JBFGOX010000123.1:0-7422 GCA_041565015.1 Burkholderiaceae bacterium | reverse complement strand
GAGAATGATCGCCGCCGCGGAGTGCAGGAACAGGCCGATAATCAGAAAAAAGAAATTGAGCAGCGCGAGCACCACGTATCGGTTGCTCGTGAATTCACCGATCGCGCGCGCCAGCTCCTGCGGCACCCGGACCTCGGTCAGGTACACGCCGAGCAGCGCGCTGGAGGCCACCAGCAGCATCACCACCGCGGTCTGCACCGCGCCGTCGACGACCGCGATCCACAATTGCCGCAGGTCCATCTCGCGGTAGACCAGCGCGACGAAAATTGCGGCGACAACGGCAAGGCCCGCGCCTTCGGTCGCGGTGACCAGGCCGCCGAAGATGCCGGCCAGGATGATCAGCGGCAGCAGCAGGGCCAGCGATGCGTCCTTGAACGTCTTCCACACGCGCTTCAGTTGAAACACTTCCTCGACCGGGTAGCCGTAGCGCACCGCCATCCAGTAGCACAGCCCCATCATCGACAAACCGCCGATCAGGCCCGGAACGATGCCGGCGACGAACAACTGCACGACCGAGGTACCGGCCATCACCGCGTACAGGATCATCGGAATCGACGGCGGGATGATGATCGCCAGCGACGCCGACGAAGAGGTCACCGCGGCCGTGAACGGCCCCGGATAGCCCTTTTTCTTCATTGCCGGCATCAGCACCGAGCCGAGCGCGGCGACATCGGCCACCGCCGAGCCGGAGATCTCGGCGAAGAACAGCGACGTGCCGACGTTGACCATCGCCAGTCCGCCGCGCACGAAGCCGAGAACCGCCGAGGCAAAGGCAATCAGCCGGCGCGAGATTCCGGAGGTGTTCATGATCGCGCCGGCGAGGATGAACAGCGGAATCGCGATCAGCGGGAAGTTGGTCGCGCCGTTGTACATGACCAGCGGCAGGTTCGGCAGTGCATCGGCGCCTTGCGACAACAGCATCGCCGCCACGGCGGCGATGCCGAGCGCAACCGCGATCGGCACGCTGAGCAGGACCAGCGCCAGGATGCCGAGCAACAGCAGCAATATGGCCATTTACTGCGCGACCTCCGCCTGCTGCCTGGCGGCCATGCCCAGCGTATCGGGCAGGCGCAACAACACCGCGACGATGAACAGGAACGAGCCGATCGGAATCACCGACTGCGTGTACATGACCGAGATCTCCGGCAGGCTGACCAGCGTGTCGGTGGCCAGCACGTCGAGAATCGAGGCGCCGGCCCAGCCGAGCAGCGCGAAGAAGCCGATCACGCAGGCCTCGGCGAACAGCGTTGTCGCAATGCGCAGGCCGCGCGGCATCAGGTTGACGACCGTGTCGACCGCAATGTGCGAACCCCTGTACGCGGCCAGTGCGGCGCCGTAAAAGGTGATCCAGGCGAGCAACACGGCGGCGATCTCGTCGTACCAGACCAGCGAGGCACCGAGCTTGCGGTAGGTGACGCCGAGCACGACGATGACCGCCAGGGCCGCCATCAGGACAAAACAGATGAATTCGAGGATGCGCTTGTAGGCGAGGCGCACCGTCTCGAGCCGCGGAATCTGCATTGAAGGCTCGCTGAGGTTATGACGAAAACGCGGACCGGATCCGGCCCGCGCGGCAACGCGCTGCCGGCCCGTGCGGGCCGACAGCGTCGAGCCTGCGAATCACTTGCCCAGCGCGATGGCCTTGTCGATCAACTGCTTCGCGCCCTTCACCTCGGCACCGAACTCCTCATAAACCGGTTTCGACGCGGCGATGAAGGCGTCCTTGTTCGGGGAGTTGACCTGGATGCCGCCCGCTTTCAGCTTGCCGAGCAGGTCGTCCTCGTCCTTGGCGGCGGTTTCATAGACGAACGCCTGCGTTTCCTTGGCCGTGTCCTCGAGGATCTTGCGCACATCGTCCGGCAGCGTGGCCCATTTGCGCGAGCCGGCGACCAGATAGGCCGGCGTGTACACATGACCGGTCAGCGACAGGAATTTCTGCACTTCCTGGAACTTGGCGCTGTAGATCTGCGTGAACGGGTTTTCCTGGCCGTCCATCACGCCCGTCTGCAGCGCGGTGAACACTTCGGAGAACTTCATCGGGCTCGGGTTGGCGCCGTAGGCCTGGAACATCTTGACGCGCCACTTGCCTTCCGGCGTGCGCAGCTTGATGCCGTTCAGGTCTGCCGGCGTATTGATCGGCCGCTTGTTGTTGGTGATGTGGCGGTAGCCGTTTTCCCATACGGCGACGACTTTCAGTCCCTTCTTTTCCGCTTCCGGCGCCAGGCCCGGCCACACCACATCCTTCTCGATGCGTTTCATGTGCTCGCGGTCCTTGACCAGATACGGCATCTCGAAGATGCCGAACAGATCGACTTCCGACGACATCACCGTCGACGGGATCGCCAGCTCGACCGTGCCGAGCTTCAGCTTCTGCAGCAGTTCCTTGTCGCCACCGAGCTGGCTCGAGCCAAAGACCACCACCTTGGCCTTGTCGCCGAGTTTGGCGTTGGCGCGTTTGGCGAACTCGTCGGCACTTTTCTGGAACAGCGAGCCAGGCTCGCCGACATGGCCGAGACGGATCTCGATCTGCGCCAGCGCGGGACTCGCCGCGAACGACATCGCTGCGACGCCGGCGGCGGTAGCCAGCCAGCGCCGGCGATTCGTGAACTTGAAATTGCTGGTCATTTCTTGTCTCCTCGTCGTGCTGTCGTGGTTGAAGATGTGTCGATTGTTCTCTGCCCTAGGCAGCCTTTCGCGTTTCGGCGACGTTTCCGCTGGCGGCGGCACGCAACAATTCCATGGCCGCCTGCACGCCACCCGCACGGTGCGGCACCTTGGCCAGCGACAGGCCCATCTCGACCCCGGCCAGCGTTCCCATCAAGGTGAGATCGTTGAAGTCCCCGAGATGGCCGATGCGGAAGACCTTGCCTTTCAGCTTGGTCAGCCCGGTGCCGAGCGACATGTTGAATTTCTCCAGGATCAGCGTCCGCAGCGAATCCGCGTCGTGCCCGTCGGGCATCATCACCGCGGTCAGCGAGTCCGAATACTCGGCCGGATTGCGGCACAGGATCTCCAGGCCCCAGGCGCGCACTGCCGCGCGCGTCGCGTCGCCGTGGCGGCGATGACGGGCAAAAACGTTCGGCATTCCTTCGGCGAGCAGCTGATCGAGCGCCGCCGACAGGCCGTACAGCAGGTTCGTCGCCGGCGTATACGGCCAGTAGCCGCCCTTGTTCGCCTCGATGATCTCGTCCCAGCGCCAATAGCTGCGCGGGAACTTCGACTGCTTCGCCGCTGCGATCGCTTTGTCGCTCACGGCGTTGAAACCCAGCCCCGGTGGCAGCATCAGGCCCTTCTGCGAACCGGCGACCGTCACGTCGACACCCCATTCGTCATGGCGGTAATCGATCGACGCCAGCGAGGAGATCGTGTCGACGAGCAGCAGCGCCGGGTGCTTCGCGTTGTCGATCGCCCGGCGCACCGCGGCGATGTTCGAAGTGACGCCGGTCGAGGTCTCGTTGTGCACCACGCACACCGCCTTGATCACGTGTGCCTTGTCCTCTGCCAGCCGCGCCTCGATCCTCGCCGCGTCGGCACCGCTGCGCCAGTCACCGGCGATGAACTCGGGCTTCAAGCCGAGGTTCTCCGCCATCTTCTTCCACAACGAGGCGAAGTGCCCGGTCTCATACATCAGCACCGCCTCGCCCGGCGACAGCACATTGGCCAGCGCCGCTTCCCATGCGCCGGTGCCGGAACTCGGATAGATCACCACCGGCTGCTTGGTCTGAAATACCTGCTTGATCTCGGCCAGCACCTTCCTGCCGAGCTCGGCGAACTCGGGTCCGCGGTGGTCGATCGTCGGATAGTCGATCGCCCGCAGCACGCCGTCGGGCACGTTGGTCGGACCGGGGATCTGCAGGAAATGCCGGCCGGCCGGGTGGCTGTTCAGTTTGAGCATCGCGGTGGACCCGAATCAAAAACGTGTCGGCGCACTTGCGCCGACGACCGTCGCAGATTAGTGTGTTGGTATACAAAACGCAAGCATCTCGGTTTGTGCTTACCGCTTTAGAGGCATTATTGATATCCCGCGCCGCGGTTTTTGTATACCAATGACCCAGACAGCCACGATCGTCAGTCTCGGCAACGAGGTGCTGCACCTCGCGGTCGCGCACCGCCTGCGCACGATGATTGTCGAGGGCGAACTGGCCGCCGGCGAGAAACTGAACGAACGCGAGTTGGCCGAACGCCTGAGCGTCTCGCGCACGCCGCTGCGCGAGGCGCTGAAACTGTTGACGGCCGAGGGGCTGGTCGAACATCTGCCGAACCGCGGCGCGCTGGTCGTGCAGTTGTCGGCCGACGATGTCACGCACGCCTTCGAGGTGATGGCGGCGCTCGAAGGCCTTTCCGGCGAACTGGCCTGTGCACGCATCAGCGAGGCGGAGGTGGCCGAACTGAGCGCGCTCAATTACGAGATGCGGGCGCATCACGCACGCCGCGATCTGTCCGCGTATTACCGCGTCAATGCGGCAATCCACCGCGGCATCAACCGCGCGGCGCGCAACCCGGTGCTGACGCAGACCTATGACCGCCTCAATGCGCGGCTGCAGGCGCTGCGGTTCCGCTCCAATTTCGACAGCGACAAGTGGGACATCGCCGTGCGCGAACACGACTCGATGATCGAGGCGCTCGGCCGGCGCGACGGACCGCGATTGCGGCAGATCCTGACCGAGCACATGCATCACAAGCGCGACATCGTGCTGGCGCAGCTGGGCGAGACGCAGCCGCCGCGCGCGATTCCACGGCAGCGGCGGCGCGTATGAGCGGGCGGCAACAGTTCTGCGGCCTGCGCAGCCGGCGAGCACCGGGATCGGCCACGGTCCGGCCTGCCGGCACGCGAATGCGGGCCGTCGCGTTTCCGGTCGCGACGGCGCCCAGCGCCGAGGCACGCCGATGAGCGCGGCGCCGCAGCCGGGCAGCACGCAGACCGTGGCGCTCGACGCGCGTCTGCAGGCGGCAGACTTGGCCGCCGAACTGCGCAAGCACACGCAGGGCGAGGTGCTGTTCGATGCGGCCAGCCGCGGGCGCTACGCGACCGACGCCTCCATCTACCAGATCGAACCGGTCGGCGTGTTGGTGCCGAAGAGCGAAGACGACGTCACCGCCGCCTTGCAGATCGCCCGTGCGCACAAGGTGCCGGTCCTGCCGCGCGGTGGCGGGACGTCGCAGTGCGGCCAGACGGTGGGCGCGGCATTGGTCCTCGACAACACCAAGCACCTGCGCGACGTCACCGCGCTCGATCTCGACCGCGGCGAGGTCGAGGTGCAGCCGGGCATCGTGCTCGATGCCCTGAACGCGCAACTGAAGAAGCACGGCGTATGGCACGCGGTCGACGTCTCGACGTCGGCGCAGGCCACGCTCGGCGGCATGGCCGGCAACAACTCCTGCGGCAGCCGCTCGATTGCCTACGGCAACATGGTGCACAACGTCGCCGGAATCGACGCCTGGCTCGCGGACGGCACCGGGGCGAGCTTCGGCCCGTTCGACGCCACGACCGGTCGCGCGCGCGAACTCGGCGAAGCGGTGCGCGCGCTCGCGCAACAGCATCGGGCCGAGATCGACGCGGTCTGGCCGAAAGTGATGCGCCGCGTCGGCGGCTACAACCTCGACGTGTTCCACCCGCAGTCGGAGCGCCCGTACACCGCCGACGGCCGCGTCAACCTGGCGCAATTGCTGGTCGGCTCCGAAGGCACGCTGGCGTATTTCCGCCGCCTGCGGCTGAAGCTGTCGCCGCTGCCCGCGCACCGCGTGCTCGGCGTGGTGAACTTCCCGACTTTCTATCGGGCGATGGAATCGGCGCAGCACATCGTCAGGCTCGGGCCCACGGCGGTCGAACTGGTCGACCGCACGATGATCGACCTGGCCAGGGCCAATCCGGCATTCCGGCCGGTCATCGACTCGGCACTGATCGGCGAGCCGCAAGCGATCCTGCTGGTCGAATTTGCCGGCACCGAAGCCGCGCCGCTGCTGGCCAGGCTCACGGCGCTGGAGCAGCTGATCGGCGACCTCGGACTGCCGAATTCGGTGGTGCCGATGGTCGACGATCCCGCGCAGAAGGCGCTGTGGGAAGTGCGCAAGGCGGGCCTGAACATCATGATGAGCCTGCGCGGCGACGGCAAGCCGGTCAGTTTCATCGAGGACTGCGCGGTGCCGCTGGAGCATCTGGCCGAATACACCAGCGCGCTGACCGAGGTGTTCGAGAAGCACGGCACGCGCGGCACCTGGTATGCGCACGCGTCGGTGGGAACGCTGCACGTACGGCCGATACTCGACATGCGCGTCGATGGCGCGCTGCTGATGCGCGAGATCGCCGAGGAAGCCTCCGAACTGGTGCACAGGTTCAAGGGCGCGTACTCCGGCGAACACGGCGACGGCCTGGTGCGCAGCGAATGGGTGCGCTGGCAGTTCGGCCCGCGCCTGTCGCAGGCGTTCGAGCAAGTCAAGGATCTGTTCGATCCCGACGGCCTGTTCAATCCCGGCAAGGTCGTGCGCTCGCCCCGGATGGATGACCGCCGGCTGTTCCGCTACAAGCCGGGTTATGCGATTGCGCCGCTCGAACCGGTGCTCGACTGGAGCGCCTGGGACGTGCACAACGATCCCGCCACCGAGGCGCTCACCGAGCCCGGGACCGGCGACGACCCCGCGCACGGCTTCGGCAAGGCCGTCGAGATGTGCAACAACAACGGCCACTGTCGCAAGTTCGACGCCGGCACGATGTGTCCGAGCTTCCGCGTCACGCGCGACGAGCAGCACCTGACGCGCGGCCGCGCCAACACGCTGCGATTGGCGTTGACCGGCCAGCTCGGCGCCGACGCGCTTGCATCGGATGCCGTCTACGAGGCGATGGACCTGTGCGTCAGCTGCAAGGGCTGCCGGCGCGAGTGCCCGACCGGCGTCGACATGGCCAAGATGAAGGTCGAGTTCCTGCACCATTACAAGCGGCGCCACGGCCTCAGCCTGCGCGACCGCCTGATCGGCCACCTGCCGCGCTACGCCGGCTGGGCTGCGCACATGCCCTGGCTCGCCAACCTGCGCAACCGCTCGCCGCTGCTGGCACGCCTGGCCGAGCGCATGACCGGCCTGGCTGCGCATCGCGGCCTGCCCGAGTTTCGCCGTGACCGCTTCACGAGCACGACTCCGGTCACGCGCGCAGGCAGCGACATCGCCGCGGGCGGCAAGCGCGTCGTCCTGTTCGCCGACACGTTCAACAACAGCTTCGAGGCCGAGAACCTCGCCGCAGCCCAGCGCGTGCTGGCCGCCGCCGGCTATGAAGTCACCACCCTGGTCGGCGCCGACGGCCGGCCGCTGTGCTGCGGACGGACCTATCTGGGCACCGGCATGGTCGAGGCGGCGCGCGTCGAGGCACAGCGCACGCTCGACGCACTGCTGCCGCACGTGCGCGCGGGCGCCAGCGTGGTCGGCCTCGAG
>JBFGOX010000122.1:0-7459 GCA_041565015.1 Burkholderiaceae bacterium | reverse complement strand
TCAGGTTGAACCGCGCGACCCCTCGCAACGGCATCCGGGCGCGCGTCGCCTCGGCGGTATTGCCAACGCCGGCGGCGAGCGAAATGAGATCTTCGACGTTCAGGTCCGGGCCGCGCAGGTTTCCGTTCAGTTTCCAGCCGCGCCCGTCGTTCGCCAGCATCGCGGCGCCGTTCAGGTTGCCGAAGACCGAGCCCACGCTGTATGAATCGACTTTCACGCTATCGGCACCGAACTCACCTTGCGCCGTTGCCTCGCTCCAAACGACTGCCGGCCCGAAGGGAGCCTTCCATTTCGTAGCGAACAGCGCGAATCTTGCGCTGCCGCCAGCGGCAGTCGGCGGTGTGATCTCGACGTCGGCCTGCCCATCGCTGTCGAGGCGCCTGAGGGCGACCGCATTGAATTCACGCTCGTTGACGCCACGCCGGATGACCGCTTCATAGCGGCCGGGCAGCAGCGTCAGGTCTGGGAATTCAACCGATTCGAAACGGACCACCGAAACGGCACCCGGCAGCGCCGCCGCCCGCCGCACTGACTGCAAGAGCGCCAGCGCCTCTTTGCCGCTGAGTTGCATCGGCCCAACGCGCGCCTCGCCGAGCACCCAACTCGCCGACTGAAGTCCCTGCAGGGCATCACGCCAGTTGAAATGAACCGCAACTTCGGGCAGCCGGAAGCCGCTCTGCACGATCATGTCGGTGACCACGAGACGCGGCGACGGTGTAAAGCGCAGATCGGTATCGCGAATCGAAACGGGAACGCCGAGCGCCTTGCTCATCTGGGCCTCGATCCCGGCCGGCGAAATCGCCGCCCGGATGGGTTCGACGATACGCATCGCGCCCCATGCCAGTCCGCCGATCACCGCCAGTCCGATCAACCAGCGAAGGCCGCGCGCGAAGTCAATGCGCTGGAAACGACTTACTGAAGGCAGTCGAGCGTCAGCCGCAGCGCGGGCCCGCACTTCCTGCGTGTCGAGCCGATCCGGCACATTGACGGTGGTGATCGCGAAATCGGTGGCGGCGCCACGATCCCAATTGCCGCGCGTCGAGCCATACTCAATATGTGAGTGCTGACTCTCGCCGGATCCGCGCCTGCGCCTGGTCTGCGTCCCGCTTTCCCGTGTTGCTTTGGCCATGCCATCCATCCGCTGCCCGCGTCGGCAAGCAGGTTGCGCCGCCTAGGCTTGCCGCTCGTTGATCCGCTACCCAGGACGGGAACCGACGAATCGTCAATCAAGCAGAGGATGAAGTTTCGGCGCTAAGCCAGTCTCTGACAAGGCATTGGACGACCAAGGACGCGCTTCGGCTGCCTGCCGGCCGCGATAAACGCAACACCCTGACCGACAGAGGCCCAGCGCTGAGCGGGCAAGGCGAGGCTGGCGGCGTTCTCGCGCCTGAGCCTGCAACTTCCGGCGCCCGCCCGACTCAGGCCGGAAGTGACTGCTCGAGCTTGCGGCGAACCTGCTGCAGCGCTGCAGGCAGGCCGTCGCGCAATTTCTCGAACAACTCGCCATGCGACGCGAGCTCCCGCCGCCAGTCTTCCGCATCGATCGACGTGATGCGCTGGAAATCCTTGCGACTGAAGTCCAGCCCAGTCCAGTTCAGGTCCTCATAACGAGGCGACAGCCCCAGCAAGTGCTCGCTGCCCGCGCCGCGACCCTCGATCCTCTCGACGATCCACTGCAGCACCCGCATGTTTTCCGAGAAACCGGGCCAGACGAACTTGCCGTCCTCACCGGTGCGGAACCAGTTCACGCAGAACAGCTTCGGCAGCTTCGCACCGCCAGCGGCGAGTTTTTCGCCCAACTGCAGCCAATGCGCAAAGTGTTCGGCCATGTTGTAGCCACAGAACGGCAGCATCGCGAACGGATCACGCCGCAGCACGCCCTGGGCACCGGCCTGCGCGGCGGTCGTCTCCGAACCCATTGTCGCGGCCATGTACACACCCTCGGTCCAGCTGCGCGCCTCGGTGACCAGAGGCACCGTGGTCGAGCGGCGGCCGCCGAAGACGAAGGCATCGATCGGCACGCCGTTCGGGTCTTCCCAGTCCGGATCTATCGACGGGCACTGATTCGCCGCCACCGTAAAGCGCGCATTCGGATGCGCCGCCTTGCGGCCGCAATCGGGCGTCCAGTCTTTGCCCTGCCAGTCGATCAGGTGCGCCGGCGCCTTGCCCATGCCTTCCCACCAGACATCGCCGTCATCGGTCAGCGCAACATTGGTGAAGATGACGTTTTCATGCAGCATCGCCATCGCGTTGTAATTGCTCGAGCGACTTGTACCGGGGGCGACGCCGAAGCATCCGTACTCGGGGTTGATCGCATGGAGCCGGCCGTCCTTGTGCGGCTTGATCCAGGCAATGTCCTCACCGATCGTGGTCACCTTCCAGCCCTCGAACGCCGGCGGCGGAATCAGCATCGCAAAGTTCGTCTTGCCGCAGGCCGAAGGGAACGCCGCTGCCACGTGGTACTTCTTGCCAGCGGGCGAAGTGACCCCGAGGATCAGCATGTGCTCGGCGAGCCACCCCTGGTCGCGCCCCATGTAAGAAGCAATGCGCAGCGCAAGGCACTTCTTGCCGAGCAGCGCGTTGCCTCCGTAACCCGACCCATAGCTCCAGATCTCGCGCGACTTCGGAAAGTGCACGATGTACTTGGTGTCGTTGCACGGCCAGGACACGTCCTTTCCGCCGGCAGCCAGCGGCTTGCCGACCGAATGCACGCAGGGGACAAACTCGCCCGTCTCGCCGAGCACGTCAAAGACGTCCCGTCCCATGCGCGTCATCATTCGCATGTTGACGGCCACGTACGCACTATCACTGATCTCGACGCCGATCTGCGCGATGTGCGAGCCGAGCGGACCCATGGAAAAGGGGACGACGTACATTGTGCGGCCCCGCATGCAGCCCGTGAACAGCCCCTTCAGCGTGGACCGCATTTCCGCCGGGTCCATCCAGTTGTTGGTGGGACCCGCCTCCTGCTTGGTGTCGGTGCAGATGAACGTGCGGTCCTCGACGCGCGCCACGTCTGCTGGATCGGACCAGGCCAGGTACGAGTTCGGCCGCTTCGCCGGATTCAACCGACGCAGCGTGCCGGCGCGCACCAGTTCTTCGCATAGCCGGTCGTACTCCTGCTGGCTGCCATCGCACCAGACCACGCGATCCGGTTGAGTCAATTGGGCGATTTCTCCAACCCAGGCCACCAGCTTCTTGTGTTTGATGTAGGAAGGGACGTTGTGGTCTGTGCCTGTTGGGACTGCGCTCATCAGGTATCTCCCCGCCGGCGCGCCTAACCCGCGTCGCCGGCCATGCTGAACCAATCATGGGTGCTGTACGCGCGCGTCAGCACCACCGCTTCATTGCAGTTTAACCGCGCCCCTATCGGCGGTTTGATGTTCAAGATCAAGCGCCCCTCGCTAGCTTCTCAATATTCATTGGCAAACGGGAGAAGAGGAAAGTCGCTCGGCGCCCGCTTGCTGCGCGGCGAGTGAGCGATCACGCGCCAACCTTTTCTCTGCCCCGGAAACCAGAAACAAAAAGGCCGGTTCAGAGAACCGGCCCTAGCACCGACATCGAATCGAAAGCGGATCAGCCGAGCGGCATGATCTCGACGGCCTGCGGCCCTTTCTGGCCCTGCTGCACCTGGTACTCGACCCGCTGGTTTTCCTTCAAGGTCCGAAAGCCCTTGGCTTTGATACCACTGTAGTGGGCGAACAGATCGGCGCCACCGTCATCCGGCTTGATGAATCCGAAGCCTTTTGTCTCGTTGAACCACTTCACAGTGCCTGTCGGCATGACTGACTCACCTTGAATGTAAGCGCGGGAAGCGCCCGCGGCGCGCAGGGCGATTGGTGCGGACTCGCTTGGGGGATGACTGCGACAGGAACTGCGAAGACAAATTGCAGGTGGGGCAGTAAAGACCGGAAAAGGCGGCGCAAGACTCGACTGCGGAAATGACGCTACCGCAAGATTTTCAAGAAATCTACCCCCGACAATCGCGCCGGTGCGCCGTTACCGAGGACACGATTGTGCCCACAGCCGCAGCAGTTCGGCCTCCCTTTCGCAGCTCAATCCGATGCCGGATGGCAAGAGAACGCCGGCCGCCCAGCGGGCGGTGTCCACGACCGTGGCTTCAAGCGAACGCAGACTCAGGCCGGCGGCCAGCGCCCGCGCATTGCGCATCGCGTTCATACCGCGTGCGGCGTCGCCCGCCCAAAGTGGCAACTGGGTCCACGGCTCGACACCGTGTCGGGACAGAAAGCCAGCGTCCACCCAGATCGGGTCTGCCGACGACCGCAGCGCACGCCGGCAAGCGTCGAGAAACGCACCGAAACGCAGCGGCTCGGCCGGACCGCAGGCGTTGTAGATGCCCCCAGCCGCACGCTCAAGCAGGGCCAGCGACCACGCGGCGAGGTCGCGCGCATCGATGAACTGCACCGGATAGCCCGGTGCGGGCGGCGCCAGCACGGATCCGCCACGCGCCATCCGCTGCACCCAGTAGGTGAACCGCCCGCTGGGATCGAACGGGCCGACGATCAGCCCTGGCCGCACGATGACGGCCCGCTCGCCGTAGACGGCAGTCACCTCGTCCTCGCACGCCGCCTTCAGGGCGCCGTACTGCTGGACGATGTCTTCGCAATCCGGCGCGGCCAGGACCGCGCGCGGCGACGTCTCGTCCTGGCCGGCAACCGCCGTGTCGGCGTAAACGCTGATGCTCGAGACGAACAGATATCGGTCGACCGCTTCGCGCAACGCGCGCGCCGAAAGTCGGACGACCCGCGGCAGAAAGCCGCAGGTATCCATGACCGCATCCCAGCTGCGCCCGTGCAGCAGTGCCAGGTCGCCGTCACGGTCACCCTGCACCTGCTCGACGTCGGCGAACAGCCCCGGCGCGCTCCGTCCCCGGTTGAAAAGCGTCACCTGATGGCCACGCGCCAACGCCGCCTCGACCAGATGACGGCCAAGGAACCGGGTGCCGCCAATGACGAGCAGTTTCACGGGCTGCCCCTTCCCGCAAGCACGGCCCGCCCCAGTCGAAACGCCGGCCCGGCCAGCAGCACCACCGCCGCCATACGGATCGAATGAAAGGCCGAGACGATCGGCGCGCCGAGCTGCAGCACCTTGGCCGTAATGGCCATCTCACCGATCCCACCCGGCGTCGTTGCCACGACCGCGGTGGCCACCGCCAGCTGGGCAACCCCGGCAAGCCACCAGCCGAAGAATGCAGAGGCCGCCAGATAGAACAGCGTGACGAACGCGACGGCCATGAGGTAGCGGGGCGCCGCACGGAAGAACTCCGGGGCGAAACGCGTGCCCAGCGCAATCCCGATCAGCAACTGGCCAGCATTGCTCACCGCAGTCGGCAGCGCAGAAAACGTGATGCCCTGTGCGGTGATCGCTGAGGTGACCAGCAGCGGGCCGAGCATCCACTCGTTTGGCACTCGCAGCCGGCCCAGCACCACAGCCCCTGCCGCCGCGACGGCGCCAAGCACCAACAGGCCGCTGATGCTGAAAGCCGCCGCGGCCGGCGCGTAGGGGTCGATGCCCCGTATGCCGAGCCACTGCAGCGAAAACGGCACGATCAGCGCCACCATCATGATGCGCAGGCTGTGCGCGGCCGCGACACGATCGACGCGGCCGCCGTAGCGCTCCGCCTGCGTGGCCATCTCGCTGGCACCGCCGATTGGCGCCGCGAAGAAGCACGTCGTCAGGCTTTCCGCGCTCAGCCGCCGCAGCAGCCCCATCCCGGCCAGCGCCAGTATCCAGACGAAAACGATGTTGACGACGATCCACGGTGCCAGCCGCAGGATCTCGCGCGTGACCTCGGGCGTGAAATAGAGGCCGAGAGCGACGCCGATGATCCACTGGCCGCCGTCGCGCGCGTGCGGAAGGCTCGGCAGCCGCGCGCCCGACATGATGGCCACCGCCAGCGTCAGCAGCGGCCCGAGAAACCAGGGCAGCGGAAGGCGCAGCCAGATCGCGACGCCGGCACCGCCCAGCGCGACGAGCAGCGTCCCTGCGCCATGCAGCACAAAGGCCGCGCGCGGCGTCACTTCGACTTGAGTTGAGATGGCGGCATCGCAGCGGCGCCGGCAGCCGCATCGGCGCGCGCAGCAGACTGCCGCACGCGATCAGGGCGACAGCGCCGCTGCCATCGGCTGCACGCGGCGCGCCATGCCGACGAACTCATGCAGCGCATGGTCGAAGCCTGCCCGATCGACGAAAGGTGCGCCACGATGTCCGGCGCCATCGAACTTGACCACCCGCTTCAACGCGGGTTGCACGCGTGTGGCGGCCGCCAGCAACTCGTCACTCATCGTGTGCGGAATCACGCCGTCGGCCGTGCCATGCAGAATCAGCAGCGGTTCGTTGACACGCCCGATGCGCGAACGCGAATCGAAATCCTGAGTCACCACCGCTCCAACGAAGGGCAGCCAACCCCAGCGCGACGATCGCACGAGGTCGGAGATGCTGGTGAACGATGACTCAACGATGACGCCGGCCAGTCCGTCGCGTTCAGCCGCCAGCGCGATCGCCACCGCGCCGCCGAGGCTGTAGCCATAAATGAAGCGCCGACGCGCGTCCGGCTGGCGTCGAAGCAATTCGTCGAAGCCCGCGCGCGCGTCCTCCAGCGCCGTGTCTTCCGACGGCAGCAGCGGCGTCGAGCGGCCGAAGCCGCGATAATCGATCGCCAGCACGTTCAGCCCGAGCCCGGCCAGTCGCTCGAAACGATGCTGGCTGCCGTTCAGGTTGCGACGCGCGCCGTGCAGGAACAGCACCGTCGGCGCATCGGGCGCGGCTTCGCGGTACCAGGCGTGCACCGTGTCACCGTTGGCCAGTTGCAGATCGAACGCTTCGGTGCCATCGGGCCCCGCGGCGCCGGCGAAGTGCGCGTAAGTCGCCGCGCGTTCGTGCTGGAAAATCGCCTTGCGCTGCCAAGTGTCGAGCGTCGTGCAACCGGCAATTCCGGCAACCAGGGCAAGGGCCGCAACGATCAGCTTGGAGCGCGAAGTCATTCGACGAATCGTCCTTTCGGCCGGAGTTTATTAGCAGACTGCCGGCTGCGTCGCCCACGAGCGGGCAAGCGGGAGCGGGCATACGATCGCCGTTCAGGAAGCCCACCGGATTGAGAGCATGGAAAACTACGAAACGGTCATCATCGGCGGCGGCGTGATCGGCGTGTCCATCGCCTATCACCTTGCGCGGCTCGGTCAGCGCCGCGTCCTGTTGCTCGAGCGCGGCCAGATCGGTCAGGGCACCACCGCGCAGTCCTCGTGCATTCTGCGCACGCACTACACCGTGCCGGAGAACGTCGCCCTCGCGAAAGCGGCGTGGAAGGTCTTCGCCGATCTCGCCGGCTACCTCGACGATGCCGACGCCGACTGCGGCCTGGTCCGCTGCGGCTATCTGATCGCCGCGCCGCCCGGCGCAAAAAGCGATGCGCTGCACGCCGCACTCGACGACGATCTCG
>JBFGOX010000121.1:0-7489 GCA_041565015.1 Burkholderiaceae bacterium | reverse complement strand
GGCAGCGCGGCGGTAGTTCGCTGCCCGCCTGTCGCGCAAGCTACGGGGAAGATCCGAGGAATAAATGAGCGTCGTGCTCGGGTATTGCCAGCGATCGCCGCCGGGTTGATCGAGGTCACGAACGCGCCTGCTCAGGCGCGTAAGCAGAAGCAATAGCGCAGTTCATCTAGGGGAGACAGCGATGAAAAACGCAACGATCGCTGCACGGTCGGCATCTCCCAGATTGCCTCGATTCATCCTCGTCGTCGCGGCCTTATGTGCCGCGGCGTTCGTTGCTGGAGCAGCCCGCGCGGCCAACGTCGTTCCCACCGACGTGCAGCAGCCGGGCACGCAGCCAAAAGAAGTCAAGGCACTGGAATCGCCGAACAAGTGCGACAACTGCCACGGCGGCTACAACCCGGCCGTGGAGCCTGCGTTCAACTGGCGCGGCAGCATGATGGCCAATGCCGGGCGCGATCCGATCTTCTGGGCGACGCTGGCGATCGCCGAACAGGATTTCGACGGCGTCGGCGACCTGTGCATCCGCTGCCACAGCCCGGGCGGATGGTACGGCGGGCGGTCGACACCGACCGATGGCTCCGGGCTTGCGTCCGGCGACGCCGACGGTGTCGAGTGCGACACCTGCCACAAGATGACCAATCCCAACAACGGCGAGCATCTCGGCATGATGCTGCCGCCGTTCCTCGCCAACGACGAGCAGGCGCCCGCGACCGGCTACTACGGCACCGGCATGCTGTCGCTCTGGGGCAGCAGCGACAAGCTCGGCCCGTACACCGACGCGGCGGCGCGGCACCAGTCGATGGCGTCGAACTTCCATCGCGATCGCGACTTCTGCGGTTCTTGCCACGACGTTTCGAACCCGGTGACCGGGGATCTGGCGCACAACAACGGCAAACCGCCAACCGGCGGTCCCGTCATCGCCAGCGGCGTACTCGGCGCGCCGGTCAACGGCAAGGCAGCGTTCAACAACTTCCCGTTCCAGTACGGCGTCGTCGAGCGCACCTACAGCGAGCACAGGTCGGGCCTGCTGTCGCAGACGCGGGTCAGCAGCTACGCCAGCCTGCCGTCGGAGCTGAAAGCCGGCGCGATCGAAGCGGCGTACAACGCCGCGCAGGGCAATTACGCCGATACGTCGCCGCGCTACTTCTCGTGTCAGACCTGCCATATGCGCGCGGTCAGCGGCCAGGGCTGCAACAAGAACCCGCCGGTGCGCAGCGACCTGCCTTTGCACGACATGACCGGCGGCAACGTCTGGATGCCCGATGCGATCCTTTACCAGAATGCGCAGGGCACGCTGCGCCTAGGCGGCGGCTTGAACTCGACGCAGATCGACGCGATCACTGCGGGCAAGGAGCGGGCGCGCCAGCAGCTGCAGCTCGCCGCTTCGCTGTCGGTCAGCGGCAATACGCTGAAGGTCGTCAACCTGACCGGCCACAAGCTGATCTCAGGCTATCCGGAAGGGCGGCGGATGTGGCTGAACATCAAGTGGTTCGACGGCACCAACCAAATGGTGCGCGAGGACGGCGCGTACGGCGTGGTCGCTTCGGTCAACGGCACGCCCGTGAAATCAATCGTTGACCTGGCAGGCGCGAACACGAAGATCTACGAGGCGCACCATGCGATGACGAAGGAGTGGGCGGGCCAGTTGCTCGGGCTCGGCTATTCGCCGTCGCTGCCGTTGAGCTTCGACCGCGTGAGCGGTGCCGTAAACAAGACGCTCGGTGACCTCGCGGCTCAGGCCGACGGCACGTACGACGAGACGTTTCATTTCGTGCTCAACAATCATGTTGCCAAGGACAACCGCATCCCGACCTACGGCATGAAGTACGACGACGCAAAGGCCCGCAACGCGTTACCGGTGCCGGCGAACCAGTACGGCGCCCCGGGACCGGGCGGCACCTATAACTACTGGGACGCGATCACGCTGAGCCCGCCCCCCGGTGCGGCCTATGCCTCGATCGACCTGCTGTATCAGACGACGTCTTGGGAATACATCCAGTTCCTGTATCTCGCCAACAACGGCAGCAACGCCTTTCTGGCCAACGAGGGCGTCAACCTGCTGCATGCCTGGCTGAACACCGGCATGGCCGAGCCGGTCGTGATGGCGTCAACCACGTGGGGCACGGCGCCAGCGCCGACCTGCGAGGCGCCGGGAGTGCCCGCTTCACTGACCGCCAAGAGCGGAAAGAAGAGCGTCACGCTCGACTGGGAATCGGGATCGCCGGCGCCAAGTGGCGGCTACCGTGTTTACTACGACCAGTCGGGCAAGCTGCAGCTGAGCGCGGGTGTAGGCCCGACAACGCTGAACTACAAGGACACGGGCCTGTCCAGCCGGGTCAGTTACACCTATGTCGCGACGGCCTGGCAGGACTGCAACAGCAACGGCATTTTCGACGCGGCCACGGACCAGGAAAGCGCCGTCAGCAATTCGGCCAGCGCGACCGCCAGATGACGAGATTCAGCCGCGCGCCCCGGCGGGCTCTGCGCGGCGCGACACCGGGTGGGCCCGGCCTTCCCGGTGGCGCGGATTTGCTGCCGTGGCGGTGACGGACGCCACAGTTGACTCAGCGCAGAGATCGCGCAGGGTGGATCCGGCACGATGGCGGGCATGGGCAGAAATGCGGAAGACCGGCAGGCGCGGCTCGCGACGCCGCGCCTGGCGCGCGAACTGAAGACGATGACGGTGATGCTGCGCATCGCCTGTCGCGATCGCCACGGCACTGCCGAAGGGTTGTGCGATCGCTGCTCGGCGCTTTTCGATTACGCGACCAAACGCCTGGCGGGTTGTCCCTACGGCGTCGACAAACCGACCTGCGCCAACTGCCAGATCCACTGCTACGGGCCGCGAGAGCGCGAGCAGGTGCGCGAAATGATGCGCTACGCGGGCCCGCGCATGACGCTGCGTCACCCTTATCTGGCGCTGATGCACGTGATCGACGGGCGCCGACCGGCGCCGCCGAAGCCGCGCGGCGTTGCGCGCGCTGCGGCAAGGCAGACGGAAGCCGCCCTGCTGACCGAACCGAAACGCTAGTCGTCGCCGACCAGCGCGGCAGCGAAGCGTTCGGCGACGAACGGCTGCAGGTCCTCGAGCTTCTCGCCGACGCCGATGAAGTAGATCGGCAGCGGCCTGTCGCGCCGCTCGCGCGCGATGGCGGCCAGCACACCGCCCTTGGCGGTGCCGTCGAGCTTGGTAATGATCAGTCCCGTCAGCCCGACCGCGTCGTCGAAAGCTTTCACCTGCGCCAGCGCGTTCTGGCCGTTGGTGCCGTCGAGCACCAGGATCACTTCCTGCGGGGCGCCGGCCTGGCTCTTGGCGATCGAGCGCTTCACGCGCTTCAGTTCGTCCATCAGGTGCAGTTGCGTCGGCAGGCGACCGGCCGTGTCGGCGATCAGCACGTCGAGGCCGCGCGCGCGCGCTGCGGCTACCGCGTCGAAGACCACGGCCGCGGGATCGCCGCTGGCCTGTGCGATCACCTCCACGCCGTTGCGCTTGCCCCAGACGGCGAGCTGCTCGCGGGCCGCGGCGCGAAAGGTATCGCCGGCGGCAAGAAGCACCGTCTTGTGCCGATCGGCGAGCCAGTGCGCGAGCTTGCCGATCGAGGTCGTCTTGCCGGCGCCATTCACGCCGGCGACCATCATGACCAGCGGCCTCGCCTGGGAGAGATTCATTGCCACTTCGCAGGGCGCCAGCCGCCTGGCCAGTTCGTCGCGCAGCGCGTCGCGCACGTCGGCGGGCGTTTTCAGACCCTTGAGCTTGATTCGGTCGCGCAGCACGGCCAGCAGTTCGTTGGTCGTCGTCACGCCGCAGTCGGCACCGAGCAGCGCGACTTCCAGGTCGTCGAACAGCGCATCGTCGATGACGCCGCCGGAGAACACGCCGACGATGTTGACGCGGGTACGCTCGAGGCCCTTTTTCAGCCGCCCGAGCCAGCCAGCCTTTTCGGTGCTCATGCGGCCGCCTCCCCCCGGCGGGCCTTCCACGACCGGGTCCACGCAGCCGGCGGCTGCACGGAGCGCCCGTCTGCGCGCAAGCATCGATCGACGACCACCCCCGTTGCCCGAGGCAGCGGCAGGTCGCGGCCGCGTGTCCGCCGGCGCGGGCAGAAAGGACGCAGATAGGCGCTACGCGTCGCGACGCTTCGTCGTGCGAGACACGGTGTCTCTTGGTGCGGCCGTTCGGCGCTCATGCTTTGCGAGAATCACATTCCATCGACAGGGGGGCGAAGTTTAAGTGAGACCGCGCGCAGCTTCCGGGCGGACGCGCCATCTACGCGCGGCGCCGCAGCGCGTGCGCATCATCGGCGGCGCGTGGCGGCGCACACCGATTCCGGTAGCTGACTCGGCCGGCCTGCGGCCGACGCCGGATCGCGTGCGTGAAACGCTGTTCAACTGGCTTGCGCACCTGTGCCCCGGTCTGGACGCCTTGCGCGGGCTCGACCTGTTTGCCGGTTCCGGGGCGCTGGGCTTCGAACTGGCCTCGCGCGGCGCGGCCAAGGTCGTGCTGGTAGAGCGCGAGCCGGCGCTGCTGCGTCAACTGCACGGGCTGCGCGACAGGCTCCAGGCAAGAAACGTCGACATCGTCGCCGGCGAGGCGCTGGCGGTCGCTTCAAGCTTGCCGCATCGGGCCTTCGACGTCGTCTTCCTCGACCCGCCGTTTAATGGCGGTCTGCTGTGGCCGGCAATTGACGCGACCCGGCCGCTGCTAGCCGAAGGCGGCTTGGTTTACGCAGAAACCGATGCCCCGATCGAAGCGGCCGAGGCTGCAGCGTGTGGCCTCGACATCGTTCGTGCGGCGCGTGCCGGCCGCGTCTGCTTTCATTTGCTGCGGCTGCGCGTTGCCTGAATAATCGGTTCCAGGAAAAGGGCGCCTGAGCCTGCGAAGAGGACAACGAGGGTCATCGCGGTTTATCCGGGAACGTTCGACCCGCTCACGCGCGGGCACGAGGATCTGGTGCGGCGCGCCGCCGGGCTGTTCGCCAAGCTCGTCGTCGGTGTGGCCGACAGCCGCGCCAAGCGGCCGTTCTTTTCCTTCGACGAGCGCCTGACGATCGCCCGCGAAGTGCTCGGTCATTATCCGAACGTCGAGGTCGCCGGCTTCCGCGGGCTGCTGCGCGACTTCGTGCGCGAGCACCAGGCGCGGGTCATCGTGCGCGGCCTGCGCGCCGTTTCGGATTTCGAGTACGAGTTCCAGCTGGCCGGCATGAACCGCTACCTGCTGCCGGAAGTCGAGACGATGTTCCTGACGCCTTCGGACCAGTACCAGTTCATATCGGGTGCCATCGTCCGCGAGATCGCGATGCTCGGCGGCGACGTCAGCAAGTTCGTCTTTCCTTCGGTCGAGCGCTGGCTGAAAGCGAAACTGTCGCAGATGGGCCGCAGGGACGACCTCTGATCGTCGCCGGTCAAGCGTGCCCGCGTCGGCGGACAGCGGCGATTGAAGGGCTCACGCATCGAGGTTGTCGATGCGCTGCGCGCCTTCGCGCTGGCCGGCATCCTGCTGGTCAATATCCAGTCTTTTGCGTGGGGCGCCGGTGATCCTCTCGGGTTTTTCGCCGAGCCGCCCGGCCCCGCCGACGCGGCCGTTCACCTGCTGATCGGCACGTTCGTTTCGTCGAAATTCCTGTCGATCTTCGCCTTCCTGTTCGGCTTCGGCTTCGTGTTGCAGTGGCGCGCGCTGTCGAGGCGCCTGTCCGTCGACCAGGCCATCGAGGCCTATCGGCGCCGGCTGTGGTTCCTGCTGGCGCTCGGGCTCGCGCACGGCGCGCTGCTGTACTACGGCGACATCCTGACCGCGTATGCCGCGGTCGGCTTCCTGCTCCTACTCTACGCGACGGCGAGGCCGGCGGCGCTGCTGGCCTCGACCGGCCGCTGGTGGGCCGGATTCGCGCTGCTCACCGCGGCCAGCACCGTTGCCTACGAACTGACACGGCATGCGCTGCCGGCCGAATTCGATCCGACGCAGGTGCCGGCCGACGCGCTGGAGAAGCTGGCGCTGTACACGCAGGCGGGCTTTGTGCAACAGATCGGCCCGCGAATTGCCGACTTCGTCAGCGTGCTGGCCGCGGTCGCCGTGCTGGCGGTACCGCAACTGATGGGACTGTTCCTGCTCGGCGCGGTTGCCGGCCGCCTCGGCTGGCTGGCGCATCCACAGCGGCATCGGCGCGTCTGGCGCGCCGCGACCTGGATCGGTTTGGCTGCGCTGCCGGTCGCGGCAGTTGCGGCCTGGCTCAATTTCCTGACGGTCCGCGACGCACCTGGCGATCCCGGCTTCGTCGGCTATGCGCTGCAGAACATCGGCTCGCTCGCCGCCTGCCTGTACGTGGCCGCGTTCGTTTGCAATCAGGACCGGCCGGCGATGCGGCGCCTGATCGCGTGGCTGGCGCCGGCCGGCCGCATGCCGCTGACGAACTACATCGTGCAGTCAGTGGCGATGGGGAGCTTGCTGTCGGGCTGGGGCCTCGGACTGGGCGATGATCTGAGCCGCATCGAGCTGGCGGCGCTGGCCTTGCTGATCGTCGCGGTGCAGCTTCTCGCCAGCCGTTCATGGATTGGGCGCTTCGGTCAGGGGCCGCTGGAAGCCCTATGGCGACGGGCCACGTACGGTGGCGGTTCGCTCGCGCGGGCCGGTGGGCACTGAGCGCTTTGCCCGGACAAGATGGCTTAGGGCCGCTGCGGCGCTGCCTCGACCTTCAGCCAGACGCCGCGTCCGACTGACTGCGCGCCGCGACCGAGCGACGCGGCGCTGCCGGAGTGCGATTCGGCGTGCATCTCGGCGCCGCCGACCGCGATCCATTCGCCAAGGCGGCCGCGCACCGTGGTGGCGAGGCGGGTGTGCTCGAGGGCCCATGTCGACTGTTCGGGCGTCAGCTCGAGTGTCACTTCGTCGCCTGCCAGCTGTGCTCGCGCATGAAAACCGGTCACCGATTCGTAGCGAGCCGTGCCGCGCAGTTCGGTCAGTCCCTGCGGCGTGGCCACCCACTGGCGAAAGGTCAACGGGATGGCGGTGCCGATCGCGATGAAGGCAGCGGCCCCTTCGAGGACGCGGATCTGCTGCGTCGCATCGCGCGTCGACAGGCTGCGCGAACTGTCGGCGCGCACGGCAAGCGTGCCGTCGATGCCGCGCGAATCGATCGTCACCGATCCGTCGGCGCCGCGCTGCCTGCGGGTTTCTTCATGGGCGAGGTCCTGATGCACGCTGATCAGCAGCTGCCGCGGCGGCGTGTCGAGCGAGCGCAGCAGCTCGAGCAACTGGCGACGATTGGCGGGCGACGCGCGCAGCAACAACCGGAACCCTGTACCCGCAAGTGCGCCACCGGGCTCGACGAACGGGCGCAGCAGCGGCAGCACCTGCTCGGCGCTGCGGTGGCGCAGTTCGATCACTTCGATGTCCTGCGCGCGCAGCGCCAGCGGCGCGGCGAGCAGGGCGGCGAGCAGGCTACGCCGCCTAGACGTCAAGCTCGACCTCGACCTCGTCGCCGACGCGCAGCGT
>JBFGOX010000120.1:0-7497 GCA_041565015.1 Burkholderiaceae bacterium | reverse complement strand
GATCAAGATGCCCGTGGTGCGCAGCGCGGGCGTCGTGGCGTCGCGCGGGGCGCGCGCGACGCCGCGCCCGGTCACGCCACCACCGTGTCGGCCGGCGTGTACGTCAGGTTCAGGTCGCGCGCAACTTCCTGATAGGTCACCTTGCCGGCGGCAACGTTCAGCCCCGCCTTCAGGTGCCGGTTGTCATTCAGTGCCGCCCGCCAGCCTTTGTTGGCGAGTTCGAGGGCAAACGGCAGCGTCGCGTTGTTCAATGCGTAGGTCGACGTGCGCGGCACGGCGCCGGGCATGTTGGCGACGCAGTAATGCACCACGTCGTCGACGATGTAGGTCGGCTCGGCGTGCGTGGTCGGACGCGACGTTTCGGTGCTGCCACCCTGATCGATCGCCACGTCGACGATCACTGCGCCGCGCTTCATCCGCATGATCATCTCGCGCGTGACCAGTTTCGGCGCCGCCGCGCCCGGAATCAGCACGCCGGAGATGACCAGATCGGCGCGCAGCACTTCGCGTTCGACGTTATCGCGGTTCGAGAACACCGTCATCACCCGGGCGCCGAGCATCGCGTCGATCCGGCGCAGCGCATCGATCGAGCGGTCGATCACGACCACCTGGGCACCGGTTCCCACCGCCATCTGCGCCGCGTTGGTGCCGACCACGCCGGCGCCGAGGATCACGATCCGCGACGGCGCGACGCCGGCCACGCCGCCGAGCAGCACGCCCATGCCACCGCTGGCCCGTTCGAGGCCGTGCGCGCCGGCCTGCACGCTCATGCGGCCCGCCACTTCGGACATCGGCGCCAACAGCGGCAGCCCGCCGCTGGCCGAGGTGACCGTTTCGTAGGCGATGCAGATCGCGCCGCTGGCAATCAGGTCACGGGCCTGTTCCGGGTCGGGCGCCAGATGCAGGTAGGTGAACAGCACCTGCCCTTCGCGCAGCATCTTGCGTTCGACAGCCTGCGGCTCCTTGACCTTGATGATCATGTCGGCACCAGCAAACACCTCGACGGCCGAACCGACGATCGTCGCGCCCGCGCGCCGGTAATCGTCGTCGGTGGCACTGATGCCGGCACCGGCCTGCGTTTCGACCAGCACCGCGTGCCCGAGCGCCACCATCTCACGGACCGACGATGGCGTCAGCCCCACGCGATATTCATGGACCTTGATTTCCTTCGGCACGCCGATTTTCACTGTGATTGTCTCCAGGCTAGGTTTGCGTTGGTTGCGCCGGGCATGGACCTGCGCTGCAGCCGGTCCATGGGGCTAGGCGATGGACAGCGCCGGAGCCCCCGTGACGATGTCCATGTCCTGCAGCGTTGCGCCAATCGCCGCGACCACGTTGCGCATTTCATTCGCATCGATCGCGCCGATGCAGCCGACACGGAACGTTTCGACCTGCGTCAGCTTACCGGGGTAAAGGATATAACCGCGCGCCCGCACCTTGTCGTAGAAGGTCCTGAACTCATAGGCCGGATCGGCCGGTGCATGGAAGGTGACGATGATCGGCGCCTGCACGCCGGGTTCCAGAAACGGGCGAAAGCCGAGCGCGCGCATCCCCTCGATCAGCGTCGCGCAGTTGGCCGCATAGCGCGCGCCGCGCGCGACCTGCCCGCCTTCGGCCCTGAACTGGTCGATCGCCGCCCGCAGCGCCGCCACCACGTGCGTCGGCGGCGTGAAGCGCCATTGCGTGGTGCGCTGCAAGTAGGTGAACTGGTCGTGCAGGTCCATGGCCAGCGAATGCGAATTGCCTTGGCTGGCCAGCAACACGCCGCGGCGGACGATGACGAAGCCCATGCCGGGCACGCCTTCGAGGCACTTGCCGCTGGCCGCCACCAGCGCATCGATCTTCGTCGCGCGCACGTCGATCGGCAACGCACCGAACGAGCTCATCGCATCGACGATCAGCGACCTGCCGCGCTCGCGGCAGACCTGCGCGATGCCTTCGAGATCGTTACGCAGGCCAGCGCCCGTTTCGCAATGGACCAGCGCGACGTGGGTGATCGCCGGGTCGGCGGCCAGCGCGGCATCGACGCCGGCGGCGGTCGACGGCGCGTCTTCGGGTATCGCCAGGTCGACCACCGCGCGGTCGAGGTAGCGGCAGATCCTGACGACGCGCGCGCAGTAGGCGCCGTTGTTCGGCACCAGGACTTTCCCGGCCCGCGGCACCAGGTTGCCGATCGCCGCTTCGACCGCAAAGGTGCCGCTGCCCTGCAGCGGCACGCAGACGCACTCGTCGCCGCCGTGCGCGATGTCGACCAGATCGCGACAGATGCTGCCGGTGATCTGGTTGAACGCGGCGTCCCACGAGCCCCAGTCGCGCAGCATCGCCTGCTTGGTCGCCAGTGAGGTCGTCAGCGGGCCCGGGGTCAGCAGGATCGGGTCGTTGCCGAGGATCATTTCGTCTTCTCCAGGAACTGCCTTGCGTCGTCCTCAGATGCGCGTGCCGCGGCGCCAGGCCTGCGTGCGCCGGATCAGCCACCACTCGGCGACGAAAAACAGGCCGGTGACGGTCGCCGAGGTCAGCACGATCAGGGTGGCCATCGCCGCCGCCGGGCCGATCGCACCGGCCTCCTCCATGTGCAGGATCGAGATCGACGCCAGGGTCGTCTTCGGCGAATACAGGAACACGACCGCAGAAATGGTCGTCATCGCGTTGACGAAGTAGTAACGGCTGATGTCGATGATCGACGGCAGGCACACCGGCACCGTGACCCGCCAGAAGGTCCGGTAGAACGGCACCTTCAGCGATGCCGACACGGATTCGAACTCGTTGTCGAGCCCCTTCAGCGCGGTGACCGCCGTCAGGTGGCTCGACGAATAGAAGTGCACGACGGTCGACAGCACGAGGATCGTCATCGTGCCGTACAGGAAGTGCAGCGGATTGTCCGGATGGTTGAAGAACAGGATGTAGCCGATGCCCAGGACCATGCCCGGCACCGCCATCGGCAGCATTGCCTGCAGGTGGATCAGCGGCCGCAGCCAGTCGAAACCGCGCGTCTTGTCGCGGCCCGTCTTCTCCAGCCCGTAGGCGCCGGCAAAGGTGATCGCCGCGCCGAGCAGTGCGCACCATGCCGCCATCTTCAGGCTGTTCGGATAGGCGTCGTCGACACCGGCCTCGGCGAAGCCGTAGATGTAGTGATTCAGCGTCAGCGACAGGTTGTACGGCCAGACCTTGACCACCGAACCGAATGCGGCCATCCCGACGACGAGCAGCAGCAGCGCCGACATCAGCACGACAAAGGCGAGCAGCAGCGCATCGCGCAGCGGCGCGGGCACCGGTGCATAGGGCACGCTGCGCGCAGTCAGCAGCGCCTTCTGCCGTGCCCGCACGACGTGGTCGATTCCGAAGGCCGCCAGCGCCGGCACCAGCAGGATCAGCCCGACCACCGCACCGATCTGGAAATTCTGCTGACCGATGACCTGCTTGTAGATGTCGATGGCCAGCACCGAAGTGTTGCCGCCGATCACCTTGGGCACGCCGAACTCGGACACCGTCATCGTGAACACGACGACCGCCGCCGAGATCAGCCCGTAGCGGGCGCCCGGCAGCGTGATGGTCAGGAACTTGCGCAGGTTCGACGTGCCAAGCGAATCCGCGGCCTCGTACAGCCGCGCGTCGGACAGGGCAAGTCCGGCCAGCAGGATCATCACCGCATGCGGAAAGGCGGCGAAGCTCATCGCCAGCACCATTCCGGGCATGCCGTAGATCGACTTCAGTCCGACCCAGTCGAGCATGAATTTCAGCCAGCCCTGGTTGCCGAACAGGTAGATGAACGACAGCGCCGCCAGCAGCGATGGCGCCAGGATCGGGATCATCGCGACGTTGCGCCACAGTCCCTTGGCCGGAATGCAGCTGCGCTGGATCGCATAGGCGAAGACGAATGCCAGCGGCACCGTGATCAGCGTCGTCAGCGCCGCGAATTGCAGTGTCGTGACCACCGAGGTGCCGAAATGCCCGTGGGCGAAGTACTGCGCGAAATTGGCCAGGCCGACGAAACCGCCTTCGCGGTCCTGCAGTGCGCGCATCAGGATCGCCGCCAACGGCGCCGCCAGGCAGGCGAACAGCGCCACCGCGAGCAGCAGCAGGCCGCCGCGGGCGGCGATCTGCTCGCCCCAAAGCACGGTCGGCCGTGGCGTGAAACGCTGGCCGCCGTTCGGCACCGCGGCTGCGCCCATTACCGCATCCGGGGACTCGAAGCCGGTGTCAGGCCCGCTTTCATGGTGCGCCTTCGAATACGCGCATCCGGTCGCCGCGCAAAGCCAGGTCGATCCGGGCGCCGGGCTGCACCTTGAGCTCGAGCACCTGGTTCAGGGAGAAGTAGACGATCAGCGTCTGGCCGTCGAAACCGTCGACATCGATGTTCGCCAGGCAGTAGGTGCCGAGGAAATCGAGTTGCTGGACCGTTCCGCACACCGCGTTCTCCCGTCCCGCAATCGGCCCGGCATCCGCGAGCACGCGGTCTTCGGGCCGCAGGTACAGGCGAACCTGGCTTCCGGAGGCAATGCCGTTGACGCGCGTGCTCAGGTCGACGTGGCCGACGCGATAGCGGCCGCCGCCCAGGCAAGACGCGTTCAGGACGTTGACCTTGCCCAGAAAGTCGGCGACGAAGGGCGTGGCCGGCTCTTCGTACACCTGCATCGGGGTGCCGATCTGTTCGATCACGCCGTGGTTCATCACGACGACGCGATCGGCCATCGACAGCGCTTCTTCCTGGTCGTGCGTGACCATGATCGTGGTCACGCCGAGCCGGCGCTGCAGCTGGCGGATCTCGCCGCGCAGCCGCTCGCGTTCCTTGGCGTCGAGCGCCGATAACGGCTCGTCGAGCAGCAGCAGGCTCGGCGCAGTGGCCAGCGCGCGCGCCAGCGCGATGCGCTGCTGCTGGCCGCCGGACAGCTGGCTCGGGTACTTGCGACCGGCATCGGGCAGGCCGACCAGCTGCAGCAGTTCGGCCACGCGCGCCTCGATGGCCGCCCGCGCGCGCCGCCGGTTGACGAGTCCGTAGGCGACGTTGTCGCGGATGCTCAGGTTGGGAAAGAGCGCGTACGACTGGAACACGATGCCGTAATCGCGCGCCGACGGCGCCGCGGTCGATACGTCGCGGCCGTCCTGGATGACGCGGCCCGAGGTCTGCTGTTCGAGGCCGGCGATGATTCTGAGCAAGGTGGTCTTGCCACAGCCCGACGGGCCGAGAAAGCAGACCAGTTCCCCGGAGGCGACCGACAGGTCAACCGAGCGCAACGCGACAAAGGTGCCGAAGTTCTTGTCGATGCCCTCGAGACGCAAGGCGTCGGCGCGCGCGGACTCACTCATATCGCAAGCGCTGCGCCGCCGGTGGCTCGCGCCAAAGCGCAGTGAGGAGCACCCACCCGCGCCCGTCGCGGCACCGGCGGCGGCAGCCGCCTTGATCTCCTACTTCTTGGCCGCCTTGCCTTCGTAGCGCTTGGTCCATTCGGCCAGAATGCGCTCGCGATTCTTCGCCGCCCAGGCAAAGTCGTTCTTCGCCAGCCGGCTCGCGTAATCGGCCGGCACGTTCGGCAGCGGCTTGTTCAGCGCCGGCACGGCGACGATCGCGAAGTTGTTCGCGTATAGCCCCATCGCCTCGTCCGATATCGCCCAGTCGACCAGTTTCTTGGCCGCCTCGACGTTCTTCGTGCCCTTGTGGATGCCGATCGCCTCCAGATCCCATCCGAGGCCCTCCTTCGGGAACACCAGCTCGATCGGCTTGCCCTGCGCCTTCTCGCGATTGGCGCGGTATTCGAACGAGATGCCGACCACGTACTCGCCATTGGCCGCGGCTGCGCACGGCCGCGAACCGGAGTGCATGTACTGGGCGATGTTCTGGTGCAGGCCGTCCATGTACTTCCAGCCGTCCGCTTCGCCCCACATCTGCAGCCACGCCGACACGTCGAAGAATCCGGTGCCGCTGGAAGCCGGGTGCGGCATCACGATCTGGTCCTTGTACACCGGCTTGAGCAGATCACGCCAAGTTTCCGGCTTCGGAATGTTTCGCTTGCCCGCCTCGACCGTGTTGAAGCAGATCGTCGCGCCCCAGACATCCATGCCGACCCACGAAGGCGGATTCTTCGGGTCGCGATACTGGGCGCTAATGCGCGACAGCCCCGCCGGCGCATAGGGTTCGAGCATTCCCTCCTCGGCGAGGATCGCCAGGCTGGTCGCCGCCAGGCCCATGACCACGTCGGCTTTCGGATTGGATTTCTCTGCCAGCAGCTTTGCCGTGACGATGCCGGTGGAATCGCGGACCCAGACGATTTCGATCGCCGGGTTCGCCTTCTCGAAGGCCGTCTGGTAGGCCTTCAACTGGTCGGTCTCGAGCGCGGTGTAGACGGTCAGTTGCGTCTTCTGCGCGGACGCCGGCGCGGCAGCCAGCGCAAGGCACAAGCCCGCAGCGAGCACGGTAGCGATACGTCGATTCAACATGCGAACCTCCTCCTTGAATGAGCACCGCGGCGCGGCGATGGACTGAAAGCGGACCTGCTCGACCCGCAACCTGCGACCGATTTCTTGTTCTGAGCGTCGATGGCCCTGCCGTGACACACGCTCGCACGCTGCGAGATCGCCGCCGGCCCGGCCACAGATGCCCGTGCCTCCTTGAGCGCGGGCAGTCTAGGGAGCAAGGTCGAGCAACGTCAATTGTTTTTTGCAGATTGTCGACAATCCTCGCCTTGCACTCTAGACTGCGCGCCATGGCCTCGCGAACCCAACGCGCCGGCGGTGCAGTGGTGCTGCCGCATCCGACCATCGCGCTGCTGCGCAGCGAATCGCTCGCCTCCGCCGCGCAGCAGGAAATCGAGCGTCTGATTCTGGCCGGCGAACTCGCGCCTGGCGCCAAGCTGACCGAAGCGATGCTGTCGGAGCGCCTCGGCGTCTCGCGCGGGCCGATCCGCGAGGCCTTTCGCCGGCTCGAGGAAGCGGGCCTCGTTCGACAGGAAAAAAACCGCGGCGTGTTCGTGCGCGACATTCCGCTGGACGAGGCGGCCGAGATCTTCGACCTGCGCGCGGTGATGGACGAACTGGCCGGCAGGCGTCTGGCCCAGCAGATGACCCCGGAGCAGTCGCGAACGCTGCGCGGCATCGTCGAACGCATGGAACAGGCGGCGCGGGGCGACGACGCCGACGCCTACCACCTGCTGAACCTCGAGTTCCACGACCGGCTGGTCGAGTTCGCCGGCAACCGGAAAATGGCCTCGATCTATCGCAAGCTGGTCAAGGAATTGGCGCTCGCCCGCTGGCGCAACCTCAGCGAGGCGCAGGCGCTGCCGCACTCGGCGGCCGAACATCGGCAGATCCTGAAGGCGATCGGCTCCGGCGACCCCGAGGTGGCCGGCCGTGCACTCTTCGAGCACGCCGAACAGAGCAAGCAGCGCATGCTGCGCAACGAACCGCCGGCCTCGCCGCAAAGCGCACGCGCCGGTCGCAGGGGATCATGAACTTGAGCGTTAACGGCCGCCCCTACGCGGCTCCAAAGCAGCCGACGGTGGT
>JBFGOX010000119.1:0-7521 GCA_041565015.1 Burkholderiaceae bacterium | reverse complement strand
TCTCCCGGCCACGGCGCGCAGCTATGCGCTCGGCCGCATCAGCGCCCTTTCGGCTGCAGCGCCGGCCGCTCGCGCACCTGCCGACGGCGCATTCATCAGCGCACGGCAATGACGGGCCGCGCAAGCCCGCCCATTCGGCACGGAGAGCCGGACAGCGTTGCCGCGTCCGGCCGATCGCTGGCTCGGATTGACCTTCACGCCCGGGGCTACCGGCCATTCGCGCTGGCGACGGCTCCCTGGTGAGCGCAGGCCATGATCCTGTTCCTCGACTTCGACGGCGTGCTGCATCCGGACCCCTGCTTCGACGAGGCTCGGTTGTTCGAAAACGCGCCGCGTCTGGCCGAAGTGCTGGATGCCTATCCCGAAGTGTCGGTCGTGCTGTCGACGTCATGGCGCATGCAGCGCACGCTCGCCGAACTCGTCGAACCGTTGCCGCAGGGCCTGCGCGAACGGGTGATCGACGTGACACCGCCTTTTTCGATGGCCGACGCGCCGGCGTCGCTGCTGCCCTACCGGCGGCAGGCCGAGTGCATGCAGTGGCTGTGCGTCAACGGTGAACCGCAGACGCCCTGGCTTGCGCTCGATGACCGCGCATCGCTGTTCGCACCATATTGTGAACAGCTGATCCTGTGCGAGCCGACGCGAGGGCTGACCGAAGCCACCGTTGCGCGGCTGGGCAGCCGGCTTGCATGGGCGCGGCAAAAAATCACGCAGCACGTCGACGCGCTGCTCTGATCGCGCGGCGCTTCGCCGGCGCCGAGAAACGGGGCCGGCGCGACCGTCGAATCAGTTGCGCAGCGGTTTTCGGTGCCTCGCGCGTCGCGGTCGTGCCCTTGGACTGAACCGACTGCTCTGATGCTCGGCCTGCCGGCTACGGACGCCGCTTTGCGGACCCAGCAGGGCGGCGGCAGCTGGTCCTTGAAAAGCGCTGCGAGCCGCCGGCGCAAGCGAATGAGCAATGGGCTTGGAAGACCGTAACGAATCGGAAGCAGGAAGCAGACGCTCCGGCCTTGGGCGAAGAACCACCGCGCCGAAGTCCGGCGGCGCGGGCCGCCGGCTGATACTCGTCGCCTGTGTGCTCGGCCTTGCGTACTGGATCGGACAGCGCGAAGGGCTGATCGGATCGCAACCGGCCGATTCGTCGATCCTCGCCCGGGGAAGCAGTGCGTTGCAGGGCGTGGCGTGCGGCGATGCCTTTCCTGCGGCCGGGACGCTGGCCGCCCAGCCACAGTGGAACGGCGATGCGGCCGGGCGCTCAACCACGACGTTCGCCAACCGCACTGCCACTGACCGGGTCGTCGACCTGCTCCATGGCGAGCAGGTTCTGGCAAGCATCGCGGTGCCCGCAAACACGCATGCCGTCGTCGAATTGCCGCTCGGTGCGCATGACTGGCGACTGCGCAACGGCGCGGCGTGGTGCAACCGCGGCTGGCGGTTCGTTCGCGAGCAGCGCACGATGATCATGAATCCGCTCGAAATCGTCGCCTCGTCGCAGCTGACGGTCGACATTTCTCCCGATCCGGATCACCCCACCGGTTTCGCCCTGCGCACCCTTGATGTGCCGGTCGTCTCGTCGCGCGGCGGCGCAGCCGCGGCAGCACCGACCGAGCGTGCCGACGGCTCGCTGCTCGTGCCGCGTTCGGCCAACGGGCACTACGTCGTCGATGGCACCGTCGACGGCGAACCGGTCCGCTTCCTGATCGACACCGGCGCATCGCGCATTGCGCTGCCGGTAACGCTGGCGCGACGGCTCGGCTACTACCAGGGCCGCGAGATCACCGTACACACCGCCAGCGGCCCGAGCACGGCCAGCGAATTCAAGGTCAAGCGGATCACCTTCGGTCCGTTCACAGCCGAGGACGTGACGGTCGTGGCGCTGATGAACCTGGAAACGCCGCTGCTCGGGATGTCGCTGCTGCAGTCGATCGAGCTGCGGCAGACGGCGGCGGGACTGGAGATGCGGCGGGCGAGATAGCACAGGTCACGGCTAAAAACCGGATCCGTTACTGCGAAAAGTATTCGCGCGTGATCAAAGAAGAAACGGGCCAGCCTTTTGGCCAGCCCGTTGAGGGAATTCTGGTGGAGACGAGGAGGATCGAACTCCCGACCTTCGCATTGCGAACGCGACGCTCTCCCAGCTGAGCTACGTCCCCGACAGGACGCGGATTGTACTCAATTCCCGGCGGCGACGGCCGCGCGTGTGCGTCGGTAGACTGATCCGATCCTGGGCTCCTCGCCCGTCACCCCCGGATCCGGACGATGAAATACACGGTCGAATTCTGCGAACGCGAATACAACAACCGCGCGCTCATTCCGGAGCATCCGCAGATCTTCGCCCGCTGGGCCGAGCAGGCCGCCGCGACGCGCCGGCTGCGCGCCTGCCTGATCGACCTGAACTATGGCGAGTCAGCCGGCGAACGGCTCGACCTGTTTCCCGCGCGAAAGGACGGCGCGCCGTTACTGGTGTTCATCCACGGCGGCTACTGGCGCTCGCTCGACAAGTCGGATTTCTCGTGGCTCGCGCCGCCCTTCGTCAATCACGGCGTGTCGGTGGCGCTGGTCAATTACGGCCTGTCGCCGAAGACGCCGATGGAAGAAATCGTGCGGCAGATGCTGCGCGCGCACGCCTGGCTCTACCGCAACGGCGACCGCTTCGGCTTCGATCCAACCCGCATGTTCACCGCCGGCCATTCGGCGGGCGCGCACCTGACGGCGATGATGATGGCGGCGCTGTGGCCGGCGTTCGCATCGGACCTGCCGGCTGATCTGGTCAGGGGCGGCCTCGCGATCAGCGGCATCTACGATCTCGAACCGCTGCTGTACGCGCCTTTCGTTGCCGCCGATCTGCAGCTGACCGCCAAACGGGCGCGGATGCTGTCGCCGATATACCTTCCTGCGGCCACGCCGGCCCCGTTGTATACGGCGGTCGGCGGCCGGGAGACGAGCGAATTCAGGCGGCAGAACGCGCTGATCGGCAAGGCCTGGCCGAAGAACCTGGTACGCGACGTGCCGATGCCCAGATGGCATCACCTGAACGTCATCGACGAGCTGGCCGATCCGGAAAGTCCGCTGTTCGACGCCGCTCTGGAGCTGATTCGCCGCTAGGCGCGGCCGCGATGACGGCCGGCCGATCGCTCAGATCGCGCTTTCGCCGGTCTCGCCGGTGCGGATGCGCACCACCTGCTCGACGGCGCAGTCGAAGATCTTGCCGTCGCCGATCTTGCCGGTTCGCGCCGCCTTGGTGATCGCCTCGATCGCCCGCTCGACGAGCGAATCGGGCACTGCCGCTTCGATCTTGACCTTGGGCAGGAAGTCGACGACGTACTCCGCGCCGCGATAAAGCTCGGTGTGCCCCTTCTGGCGGCCGAAGCCCTTGACTTCGGTGACGGTGAGGCCAGTGACGCCCGTCTCCGCGAGCGCCTCGCGCACTTCGTCGAGCTTGAACGGCTTGATTATCGCGGTGATCAGCTTCATGGTCCTCTCCATCCTCGCTTTTGATGACCCTTTGGCCGCCGATTGTAGTGGCAGGCGGCGCCGTCCCGGACGGCGTCGCGACGCAGCGTCGGCGCCGCCGCTGAACGAGTCGATTCCGGGACGGCGGCTCGCCTCGCCGCGAGGGAACCGAAAACTCGCGGGGCCAGCAGCTGCACAAACGCGTATGGCCCCTCTCGTAGCGCTCCAGTACGCTCGACGCGGAGGTGAACCATGGCGCAACTTGCTCTAGCCATCGCGATCCTCGCCCTCGTCGCCGGCGTCGTGGCGCTCGTGCGGCTGGGCCGGATCGCCCGCGGCGGTATTCCCACCAGCCAGCCGCCGGTCGAAATGCCGGTCGTCATCCTGCTGAGCGATGTCGCCTCGACGACGATGTGCGCGCGGAAGGAGTTCCACGGCGAGGTGGAACTCGAACTGCTCTATCTCCCGATGGGCCGACCGAATGCTGAGGTGAGGGTCAGGCTCGAGATCCGCAACCGCAACAACGTCACCGTCTCGCTGGCGTCGACGGACCTCGGCATCTTCCGCAACGACGTGACGAAGAAAGTGGACTTCTCCGGCGAGCTCACGAACCCGTGCGCCGGCGGCGATTTCCGCGTCTTCGCGATCGTGGTGAACCAGGGCCCCGGATCGACGCAGATCGTCGAGGCGACGCGGGTCGACGTCGATGGGCTCGATTTCGAGACTTCGATGCCGGCGCAGGTTTCGACGACCGACGGCATCCGCTTCCGGTTCGACATCGACATCACGTGCTGCGGCCCGGGCATCGCGCACACGATCGACTTCGCCAACGTGGCCGACGTGCAGAATCTCGCGGCCGCACCCGCGGGCTTCACCTGCGCCGCCGCCGCGGGCGCGCATGCCATCACGATCACGGGCCGGAAGACCGACGTCAACCGCGTGGGCACCTTCACCGTCAAGGCCGTGACCGCTTTCGGGGACTGCACCCTCGGCTCGGTGCAGGTCGAGTAGCGACGGCGCGTCGGTATCGCACAACGCCAGCCGCGCGCCGGGCCGACGCCGAGCCTGCAGTTGCGCGGGCACTGCGGCCGCAGCCGCGACCGCCTGGCTAGACGGCGCCCTCTTCGCGGAATTTGTTCGTGATCGGGTAGCGCCAGTCGCGCCCGAAACCCCGGTGCGTCACGCGGATGCCGACCGGGGCCTGGCGCCGCTTGTACTCGCTGATGCGGATCAGCCGGACCACGCGGTTCACGTCGGCGGCCGAGTAGCCGGCGGCGACGATCTCGGGCAGGCTGGCGCCCTGCTCCATGTACAGCTCGATGATCCCGTCGAGCACGTCGTACGGCGGCAGCGAGTCCTGGTCGGTCTGGTTCGGCCGCAGCTCGGCGCTCGGCGCCCGCGTGATGATCCGCTCGGGAATCACCTCCGACAGCGCGTTTCGATGGCGCGCCAGCCGGTAAACGAGCGTCTTGCGGATGTCGCGGATCACCGCGAAGCCGCCGGCCATGTCGCCGTACAGCGTGCAGTAGCCGACCGCCATCTCGCTCTTGTTGCCGGTGGTCAGCACGATCGAGCCGTACTTGTTCGACAGCGCCATCAGCAGCGTGCCGCGAATGCGCGCCTGGATGTTCTCCTCGGTGGTGTCCCACGGCAGGCCGCGGAACTCGCGCGACAGCAGGGCCAGAAAGCCGTCGAACACCGGCTTGATCGGCAACTCGTCGTAGCGGACGTTGAGCCGCTCGACCATCGACACCGAATCGATGCGCGAGATGTCGGCGGTGAACTGCGACGGCATCATCACCGCGCGGACGCGCTCCGGCCCGAGCGCGTCGCAGGCGATGGCCAGCGTCAGCGCCGAATCGATGCCGCCGGAAAGCCCGATGATCGCGCCCGGGAAGCCGTTCTTGTCCAGATAGTCGCGCACGCCAACGCGCAGCGCGCCGTAGGCCTGCTGCTCGAGCGAGCCGGGCTCGCTGCATTCGCCGGGCTTCGGTGCACCGTCGACGAAGCTGGCGACCATCAGGTGCTCGTCGTACTGCGGCGCCATCTGCGTGAGCCGGCCCGCGGCGTCGAGCACGAACGAGGCGCCGTCGAACACCAATTCGTCCTGGCCGCCGACGAGGTTGGCGTAGACGATCGACAGTCCGGCGCGCGAAACGTTGGCGCGCATGACGTCGAGCCGCTGCGCCGTCTTGCCCAGGTGATAGGGCGAGCCGTTCGGCACCAGCAGCACCTGCGCGCCGGCCGCGCGCGCGGCTTCCGGCGCATACGGGTACCACGTGTCCTCGCAGATGTTGATCGCGAAACGCGTGCCCTTCACGTCGAAGACGAACGGCCGGTTGTCCGGCGTGAAATAGCGCTGCTCGTCGACGACGTCGTAGTTGGGCAGGTCGTGCTTGCAGTAGGTGCCGCTGACGACGCCGCCTTGCAGCAGCGAGGCGGCATTGAACCGCTGGCCTTCGCGCGCCAGCGGATGGCCGACGATGACGCGCAGGTCCGGAAACTGCAGCAGCTGCGCGGCGAGCCGGGTCATCGCCGCGTCGACCGCGCCGTAGAATGCACGCCGAAGCAGCAGGTCCTCCGGCGGATAGCCGGTCAGCGACAGTTCCGGGGTCAGCAGGATGTCGACGCGGGAAGCCGCAGCGCGCCGCGCCATGTCGACGATCCGCCTGCTGTTGCCTTCCAAATCGCCGACCGTGCAGTTGATCTGCGCGACGGCGACGCTGACCTGCGAACTCATCGACTGTTCTGTTTGCCTTGGCCGAAGATTATTGCACGCAGGTCGTCGACGATCCGGCGCGCGTCGACCGCGACGCGTGGAACGCGCTGGTCGATGCCGATCCGCAGGCCAATGCGTTTGTCCGCCACGAATTCCTGCACGCGCTGACGGCCAGCGGCACCGCGACGGCGGCAACCGGCTGGCAGCCGCAGTTCCTCCTGCTCAGGCGCGGCGCCGCTCTGGTGGGCGCCGCGCCGCTTTACCTGAAGGGCCACTCCTACGGCGAGTACGTATTCGACTGGGCCTGGGCCGAGGCGTATCACCGTCACGGGCTGACCTACTACCCCAAGGCATTGGTCGCCGTGCCGTTCACGCCGGTGCCGGGCACGCGGTTGCTGGCGCGTGATGCGCACGCCCGCGACCGGCTCGCCGCGGCGCTGCTGCGGCAAGCGCGCGAGAACGGACTGTCGTCGCTGCACGTGCTGCTGGCGCCGCAGCCCGACATGGAGGCGCTCGCCGCTGCCGGCATGATGATCCGCCACGGGGTTCAGTTTCACTGGCGCAACGCCGGCTACGCGACCTTCGACGAGTTCCTGGCGCAACTCGCGCACGCGAAGCGCAAGAAGATCCGCGCCGAAAGGCGCAAGGTCAGCGACGCCGGGGTCACGCTCGAGCGACGCGTCGGCCGCGACATCAGGGAAGCCGACTGGCGCTTCTTCTTCCGCTGCTATCTCGCGACCTACCGCGCGCATTTCTCGTCGCCGTACCTCAACCTCGAATTCTTCCTGCGCCTCGCCGAAGCGATGCCGGAGCACCTGATGCTGGTGCTGGCCCACCGCGACGGCCAGCCGGTGGCCTCCGCGCTCGGCGTGTTCGACAGCAATCGCACCGATGCCCGGCTGTACGGCCGCTACTGGGGCGCCGTCGAGCGGATCGACTGCCTGCACTTCGAATGCTGCTACTACCAGATGATCGAGTTTGCGATCGAGCGCGGTCTCGCCTGGTTCGAAGGCGGCGCGCAGGGCGCGCACAAGCTGGCACGCGGACTCGATCCGATGACCACGCGTTCGGCGCATTGGCTGGCCCACCCGGCGATGGGCGACGCGGTGGCACGCTTCGTCGCGCGCGAGCGCGAGGGCGTTGCCGAAACGATCGACGAACTGAACGAGCACCGCGCGTTTCGCGCGGCCTCCGCCGAAAGACGTTAGGCAGGGCGCGTCGGCACCGACATCCGCGCGGCCAGTTCGAAGGCCTGCTGCAGTCCCTCGACATTGGCGACGCCCTTGCCCGCGATGTCGTAAGCGGTGCCGCTGGCGCTGGTGGCCACCGGCGCCGGCAGGCCGCCATGC
>JBFGOX010000118.1:0-7607 GCA_041565015.1 Burkholderiaceae bacterium | reverse complement strand
CTCGAGTCGGCCGCGCCGCACGGGCGCGTCACCGCCGGCAGCGGCGAGACGCGGCTATTCATCACGCCCGGCTACGAGTTCCGCATTGTCGATCGGCTGATCACGAATTTCCATCTACCCAGGTCGACGCTGCTGATGCTGGTGGCGGCATTCGCCGGCATGGATCGCATCCGCGCCGCCTACGCGCACGCGATTGCGCAGCGTTACCGCTTCTTCAGCTACGGCGACGCCACGCTGCTGGACAAGGCCGCAGCGTGAGCCTCGCCTTCGAGCTGCTGGCCCACGACGGCGCGGCCCGCCGCGGCCGTCTGCAGCTTGCACACGGTGCGGTCGAAACGCCGGTCTTCATGCCGGTCGGCACCTACGGCACGGTCAAGAGCATGACGCCGCGCGAACTCGACGAACTCGGCGCGCAGATCATGCTCGGCAACACGTTTCACCTCTGGCTGCGCCCAGGGCTCGATGTGGTCGGACGGCACGGCGGATTGCATCGTTTCATCGGCTGGCAGCGGCCGATCCTCACCGACAGCGGCGGCTTCCAGGTGTTTTCGCTGGGACCGCTGCGCAAGATCAGCGAGGAAGGCGTGCGTTTCGCCTCGCCGGTCAACGGCGATCGCCTGTTCCTGACGCCGGAAGAATCGATGCGCATCCAGACCGTGCTCGGCGCCGACGTGGTCATGGTCTTCGACGAGTGCACGCCCTATGAGATAGACGGAACACCAGCCTCGCACGAGCACGCCGCCGAGTCGATGCGGTTGTCGCTGCGCTGGGCGCGGCGCAGCCGCGACGAATTCGACCGCCTCGGCAATGGCGACGCGCTGTTCGGCATCGTGCAAGGCGGCATGTACGAGCCGCTACGCGACGAATCGGTCGCCGGCCTGGTCGACGTCGGCTTCGACGGCTATGCGATCGGCGGGCTGTCGGTCGGCGAACCGAAGGAGGAGATGCTGCGCCTGTTGGCGCACACGGCGCCACGGCTGCCGCAGGCCAAACCGCGTTACCTGATGGGAGTCGGAACCCCGGAGGACCTTCTGGCCGGCATCGGTGCCGGCATCGACATGTTCGACTGCGTGCTGCCGACGCGCAACGCGCGCAACGGCTGGCTGTTCACCGCTAACGGCGATATCAAGATTCGCAACAGCCGGTACAAGAACGACACCTCGCCGCTCGATGCCGACTGCGCCTGCTACACGTGCCGCAATTTCTCCCGCGCCTACCTGCACCATCTGCAGCGGGTCAACGAGATCACGGGGGCACGGCTGAACACGATCCACAACCTGCATTTCTATCTCGACCTGATGCGGCGGGCGCGCGTGGCGATCGAAGCGGGCCGCTTCGGCAAGTTCGCGCTGGAACTGGCAAGCCGCCGAGCCGACGGGCCGATTTGAGCGGGCAGCCGCTGCCGAAGCGGCGCCGCCGGGTGTCGCCAACGTGCTGGCTATAATTCGCCGCGCTCGGATCGGGATGCCATTGCCGGCCGCAGCGCCTGGCCCGCGAAGCACGCCCCGACCCTTTCCCGCTCACATCGACGACCCGGCGATGATCGCCGGTCCTGACGTTCCGGAGACCACATGTTCTTCATTTCCGATGCGCTGGCGCAGACCGCGCCGGCGGCCCAAGGCGGCGAAGGCGCCTGGACCTCGATCATCTTCATGGTGCTGATCTTCGCCGTGTTCTACTTCCTGCTGATCCGACCACAGGTCAAGCGGCAGAAGGAACACAAGGCGATGGTCTAGGCGCTGAACAAGGGCGACGAAGTGAAGACCGCCGGGGGCATCATCGGCAAGATCACCGAGATGGGTGATCAGTACGTCACCTTGCAGATCGCCGCTGTCGACGGCAAGTCAATCGAGGTCGCGATGCAGCGCTCGGCCGTGCAGACGCTGCTGCCCAAGGGCACGATGAAGAGCGTCTAGTGGCCCGAATGCCGCTGCGATTGTCGTTGCCTTGCTTCCGTAATCGCGCCGGCCGCCCGGCCGCCCGCAGGCTGGCGAACAACCTTTCTGCGGCCAGACGCCGTTGCGCCAGGCAGCGGCGCGGCTACCTCGCCGATCAGGCACCATGAACCGATATCCCCTCTGGAAGTACGTCATCATCGCCGTCGCGCTGCTTTTCGGCGCGATCTACACGGCACCCAACTTCTTCGGCGAGGCGCCGGCGGTGCAGGTTTCGTCGCAGCGGCCAACCGTGAAGGTCGACGCCGAACTGCTGACGCGCATCGAGTCGGCGCTTAGGTCGGCCGGCGTCACCTACGAGGCAGCGTACCTGGATTTGGTCGGACTGAATGTCAGCGCGCGTGTGCGCCTGGCCGATACCGACACCCAGATCAAGGCCCGCGACGCACTCGAAACGGCGCTTAACCCCGATCCGAAGGATCCGACCTACGTGGTCGCGCTGAACCTGCTGTCGCGCTCGCCACGCTGGTTGGCCAGCGCCGGCGCGCTGCCGATGTACCTCGGCCTCGATCTGCGTGGCGGCGTGCACTTCCTGATGCAGGTGAACACGGCCGAGGCAGTCACCAAGCGTCTCGACGCGCTGACCGGCGACGTGCGCACGATGCTGCGGGAAAGGGACGTGCGCCACGCCGGCATCGGTCGCGCCGGCGACCGGATCGAGATCCGCTTTCGCGACGCCGAGACGCGGGACCGCGCCAGCGGCGTGATTCGCGACAACTTCTCCGACCTTGTGCTGCGTGAGGAGTCGGGCGGCGCCGATCTGCTGCTCGCCGCGACGCTGACGCCGGCGGCGGCGAAGGCGGTCGCCGACAGCGCGCTGAAGCAAAACATCACCACGCTGCACAACCGGATCAACGAGCTGGGCGTTGCCGAACCGGTGATCCAGCAGCAGGGCGCCGATCGGGTCGTCGTGCAGTTGCCCGGCGTGCAGGATACGGCGCGAGCCAAAGACATCATTGGCCGCACGGCCACGCTGGAGGCGCGGCTCGTCGACATCAGTGCCGAAGGCCAGTCGGCGGTAATGGGCGGCGCACCGGTGCCGTTCGGTTCGGAGCGCTTCACTGTGGGCCGCGGCGCACCGGTCGTTCTGAAGAAGGAGCCCATCTTCTCGGGCCAGCAACTGCAGGGCGCACAGGCCACGTTCGACGAGAACCAGCGGCCGGCGGTGTCGATCGATCTCAATGAATCGGCCGGCCGTCACCTACGCAAGGTCTCACGCGAGAACATCAAGAAGCCGATGGCCATCGTGCTGTTTGAGAAGGGCCGCGGCGAGGTCCTGACGGTGGCGACGATCCAGGACGAGCTTGGCTCGCGCTTTCGCATCACGGGACTCGACAGCCCGCAGGTGGCCAATGATCTGGCGCTGCTGCTGCGGGCCGGTGCGCTGGCCGCGCCGATGGACATCATCGAGGAACGCACGATCGGACCGAGCCTGGGTAAGGAAAACATCTCGCGCGGCTTCAACGCGACGCTGGCCGGCTTCGTCGCCATCGCGATCTTCATGATCCTTTATTACCGCGTGTTCGGGCTGATCTCGGTGGCCGCACTGACCGTCAACGTCGGCCTGCTGATCGCGCTCTTGTCGCTGCTGCAGGCTACGCTCACCTTGCCAGGCATCGCCGCGGTGGCGCTGACGCTCGGCATGGCAATCGACGCCAACGTGCTGATCAACGAACGCGTGCGCGAGGAACTGCGCCGCGGCGCCACGGCGCAGCAGGCGATCACGCACGGTTACGAACGGGCCTTCGCGACGATTCTCGACTCGAACATCACCACGCTGATCGCCGGCGTGTTCCTGTTCATGCTCGGCTCGGGGCCGATCCGCGGCTTCGCGGTCGTGCACTGCCTCGGCATCCTGACCTCGATCTTCTCGGCGGTGTTCGTCTCGCGTGGCTTCGTCAACCTGCTGTACGGCTCACGCCGCAAGCTGACGACGATCTCGATTGGCCAGGTGTGGACCGGCGGTGGCAAGGCGGCGGGCGCCAAGGCCTAGGCGGCAGCGGCGCGAGCGTCGACAGACAAGCAAGAGCGAAACAAGCAGATGGAATTCTTCAGGATCAGCCAAACGATTCCGTTCATGCGCTTCTCGCGCATCCTGAACGCGATCTCGGTCATCACCTTCGTCATTGCCGTCGGCGCGCTTTTTGCGCGCGGGCTGAACGTGTCGATCGAATTCACCGGCGGGACGGTGATGGAGGTCGCCTATGCACAGGCGGCCGATCTGCCGAAGATCCGCGAGACGATTGCGGCGAAGGACTGGGGCGAGTTCCAGGTGCAGAGCTTCGGCACATCGCGCGATGTGCTGATCCGGCTTCCCGTGCGGCAGGGATTCAGCTCCGGCCAGCAGGCCGAGCAGGTCCTGGCGACGCTGAAGACGCTCGATCCGGGCGTCGAACTGCGCCGCGTCGAATTCGTCGGCCCGGCCGTCGGTGAGGAACTCGCGCACGACGGCTCGCTGGCACTGCTGCTGGTGTGCATAGGGATCATGATCTACCTGGCCTTCCGTTTCGAGTGGAAATTCTCGGTGGCGGCGATCATCGCCAACCTGCACGACGTGATCCTGGTCGCCGGGCTGTTCGCGATCTTCCAATGGGAGTTCTCGGTGCCGACGCTGGCTGCGCTCCTGGCGGTGCTCGGCTACTCGGTCAACGAGTCGGTGATCATCTTCGACCGGGTGCGCGAGCATTTCCGCACCATGCGCAAGGCGAGCGTGACCGAGGTCATCGATTCGGCGATCACCGCCACGATCTCGCGCACGATGATCACCCACGGCTCGACGCTGGCAATGACGCTGTCGATCCTCTTCTTCGGCGGGCCGGCGCTGCACAGCTTCGCACTCGCCTTGTCGATCGGCATCGCACTGTCGATCTACTCGTCGATCTTCGTCGCCGCGGCCATCGCGATGTACCTCGGCGTCAAGCGCGAGGACCTCGTCAAGCCGCTGAAGAAGGAAGACCCGGCGCAGGAGATCCTCCCCTAGCGGGGAATAAGGCCGTCCTGCCGGCTGTTCTGCGTCGCTGATGGCCTACCAGACTGCAGGCGAAGCGTCGCGCCGGACGCAGCGGGTCCGCGTGTGGGACCTGCCGACGCGTCTTTTCCACTGGACGCTGGCGTTGCTGCTGGTGTTTTCGGTCAGCACGGCAAAGATCGGCGGCAACGCGATGCAGTGGCATTTCTGGTCCGGCTATGCCGTGCTGGCGCTGGTCGTGTTCCGCTTGTTGTGGGGTCTGGCCGGCTCCCGCTACGCGCGCTTTGCCGATTTCTTGCGCGGACCGCGCGCCGTGCTGGCCTACCTGCGCGGTGTTGACGACGGCGGCGCCGGGCACAACCCGCTGGGTGCGCTGGCGACGCTGGCGCTGCTCGGCTCAGTCCTGGTGCAGGCGACGACGGGGCTGTTCGCCAACGACGCGATCTTCACCGAGGGACCGCTGGCCAAGCTGGTTTCGAACGCAACCAGCGACGCGATGACCTCCGTCCACAACTGGAACGAAAAGGTGCTCTACGTCCTGGTCGGGCTGCACCTGGCGGCGATTGCCTTCTATGCGCTGGTGCGCCGGCAGGCGTTGGTGCGATCGATGGTCGACGGCGACCGGCGGGGTGTCGATGCAAGGCCGGCGCGCGACGACGCGGCGATGCGACTGCGCGCGGCGATCCTGCTGGCCGTGGCCGCCAGCCTGGTCGCGTACGTCGCTTACCTCTAGCGACCGAGCGGCCCATGAGCCTCGAAGCAGGCTCGGCGCACGCCCGCGCCTACACAGGATTACGTAGCCGATGGCCGGGATCCTGGCGGCCGTCGGATCCTCACTCGTCTTGAACCTGCCGCGGCGACTCGCGCACTCAACTCGAGCGCGCTGACGAACTCATTGTCGGCCTCTTCGCGATCGCGCAGGCGAAGGCGAACGGCCGCTCGCCTCGGTGCATCGCCAGTCGCCAAGCGCGCCTTCGCGGCATCCGGCCAGTTTTCGGTGGCACGTACCCGCGTGCAGGCCGGTCCAGCCGCCGTTGCGCATCCGCGTGAATGACGATCAATCCAGCGGGATCGAATCCGCTTCAGCAAGGATCAAGGGGAAAGACACGTGATTCAGGCACCAGCAAATCATCCGGCCCTGACCCGCCAACTGACGGAAACGCTCGACGCGTTGAGCACGGCAGACCAGACTTCGGCACCCGAAACAACGGACGCCGAGAATCCGCCTGCGAAAACTTCCAGCGGTACGTCCACCTCGGCACCTCCCCAGGCGGGCAGCGATCCGTTGGCGCGCTTTGGCGCCACGCACGAACTGCACGCTGGCGCGACCGTGAACGCCGGTGCCCGGCCTGCTGCGGCGAAGGCGCCGGCCGCCGACGCAACGAGCACCCCGGCCCAGGGGTCAGCCGCATCGGCGCGGGCGGCTGCCACGCCATCGCCGCTCAACGCTGCGGCAAGCCAGCTGACCGCACGCTTCGGCGAAGTGACGGCCCTCGGCCAGCGCATCGCGAGCAGCAAGGGACCCGCAAGCGCCGCCGATCGCAAGTCCTGGATCGAAGGCCAGGCGAAGCTGCAGGAAGACGTCACCGCATTCGCGGCCGCGGCCGCCGCTTTGCCGCCGGGATCGCCCGAGCGCGAAGCAGCACGCCAGCAGCTGCAGCAGCTCAGCGCACAGCTCGCCGACATCGAGCTGCCGGTGCTGGCCAAGCTGGATCCGGGCCTGGGCGAAAGCTGGGCGCACTTCACGAACACCGCGCAGAACTCCGAGGGCGGCGTGCTCGACAAGCGGCTGCATCGCTACGGGCTCATACGCGATGACCTGCATCGGTACGTACTGACCGGCCAGGCGCCGCAGGGACTGCAAAAGGCGCTGAGGGACGCGCAACGCACCGGCGACTGGCCGGCGCTCGGCGTGGTTCGCGCCGCCTACTCGCTGCGCGCCGACTACCTGCGCGCCACGTCGGCCCCCGAAGATCAAGCCAGCCGCCAGCACGCGGCCGACCTCGATGCGGCGGCCAGGACGCTGTCGCGCAACCGGGCGGCGATCCAGATGAACTGGGGCGCATCGACCGTAGAGCGCCTGAGCCGGAAGTATCCGGACGAATCGAGCCGCCCGGCGCACGTGCAGCGCCAGATCGACAGCGCCAAAGAGGCGGTCGCCTCGGTGCGCGAGCGCGCGGTGGAAAAGGTCACCGCGCATCCCGAGCGCTACGGCAGCCGCAGCGCGACCCGTGCACTGGCCGCAGACGCGCTGACCACCGAAGCGAGCATCGTGCAGGGCGAAGCACAGGCGAAGATGACGCGCGAAGCCGAGCAGCTCGCGCAGGCGACCGACGCGCGCAGCGCCGCTGCCAAGGCCGACAAACCCGTCGTCGCGCCGCCGCCGCCACTGCACCCCGATCTCGCCGCGGGCGGCACCGTCGAGCAGAAGCGCGACCAGGCGCTGCAGATCGATCCGCGCCTGGGCGACGTAGCCAAGGGCGGCGACCGCGCCGTGCGCTACGCCGCCGATGTGGCGGGCCTGCAGAAGCTGCGGCTCGGCCTCGACGAGCAGCAGATCGCGCATCTGGGCTCGAAGGGGCAGCGCCCGCCGGCCGAACTGGTCGCCAAGGTCAACGGCCAGTACGAGGCGCTGTTCGACAGCACGCTGGCGGCACACGACCGGCTGACGCGCGAGAAGCCCG
>JBFGOX010000117.1:0-7665 GCA_041565015.1 Burkholderiaceae bacterium | reverse complement strand
GGCAGCGAGTATTCCCAGAAGCGGGCGATCTCGGTCTGCTCGGCGCTGCGCAGCGTGCTCGCCTTGGCGCCGAGGGCCTTGACCTCGTTGTAGTCGCGCGCCCAGCTCGCGCTATCCAGCGCCGGAGGCGGCCCGGGCCGGAACTGCGGGGCAGTGGCCAGCAGCCAGGGCTTGCGCTGCGACCACTGCGCACCTGCCGGCGTCGCCGTCGGCACGTAAACACCGGCACTGGCGTGCGGCCGGTAGGCCACCGCATTACCGGCGCCGTCGTCGGCGCGCGTGGCGATCACCGCCGCCGCCGCCTGTTCGCCAACCGCGATGCCCGCGGTCTTCGCCGCACTGTCGGCGATTTTCGCCAGCGCGGCCTGGTAGGCGGCGTCGATCGACGCCTGCTGCGCCGGGATCAGCTTCAGCAGCGTGTTGCGGTTGGCCGCGGCCACTGCCGCGTCGATCGATGCGTCGCGCGTCGCACTGGCGTCGACCGCGTCGCGGACCGCCGTCTGCACGATCGCCATCACGCGGATCGCCGGTGGTGTGCCGAGCTTCGATTCGACGACGATTTCGCCGGCTTTGGAGTTCCAGTCGGTGATGACGTCGGCAGCGGCGTCGAGCGCTGCGCCGGCGAGCAGGGCTGCTGCCACGCCGAAGCGGGCCAGCGGGGATTCGAAAAAGTTTGTCATGGTCGTTCCTTGAATGAGTCAGACGGAAATTGCCGTGAAGCGATCGGCGGCTCAGCGCTTGCTGATGACCACCTCGAGGTACTCGCTCGGCACTACCAGCGAAGCGCTGCCGGCGACGTTCAGCTGCTCGAGCAGGTTGACAATGTCGCGCTCCAGCGCCTGCGCGGCATTCGCGTCGAGCGCGGCAAACGCCTTGTGCGTCGGCCCGTAGTAGTCGCGGAAGATCTGCACCCAGTGCGCCGCCGAGCGGTAGCGGAAGTTGAAGTACCGCCGCTCGCAGCGGATCTGCTTCGCCTGCGCGCCGAACAGCTCGGCCAGGTGCGACTCGGTGCCCCACAGCGCCGGCGATTGCAGTCCCGCCGGTGCCGGCAGGTAGCCGCCGATCACCTTGAACAGCCGGCCGATGAAACCCTGCGGCGTCCAGTTGGCGAGGCCGATGCGTCCGCCACTGCGCGCGACGCGCAGCATCTCGCCGGCCGGACGCGCATGGTCGGGCGTGAACATCGCGCCGAAGGTCGACAGCACGACGTCGAAGCTGCCGTCGTCGAACGGCAGTTCCTCTGCATCGGCGACCTCGAACTGCACGTCGAGGCCTTCGGCGCGCGCGCGTTCGCGGCCCTTGTCGAGCAGCGAAGGCACGTAGTCGGTCGAGGTCACCTGCGCGAAGCGGCGCGCCGCCGCCAGCGTCGCGTTGCCGTTGCCGGCGGCGACGTCGAGCACGCGTTCACCGGCGCGAACGTCGACAGCCTCGGCCAGCGTCTCGCCAACGATCTGCAACGTGGTGCCGATCACCGCGAAATCGCCGCTGGCCCAGGTGGCCTGCTGGCGTTGTTTGATCGCGGCCAGGTCGGGCGTCGCCGCGGCCTGGGGACGGGTTTCGATAACTGAACTCATGTCGATCTCCTTAATTAGTGAATGGTTGTCCGCGGCTTCGGGCGGGAATCGCTCATGTGCCATCGCGACGGGCCGAACCTTAAAAACAAAGGCGTTGCACCAGCGTTCCACGCGCCGCACGGCAGGCGGACAGCCGCAGCGGATTCGATCGCCCCTGCCGGCGTTGCGGGCAACCGCTGTTCTCACGGACGGGGATTGCGGCAAGCCATCGGCCCGCGCAAGCTCGCGCTGCGCAGGAGCATGCCGATGACGGTTCGTCTGTTGCTGTTCGGCTCGCCGACGATCGTCGAAGACGGCAAGTCGACGGCGCTTGCCTTCGAGCGGCGCACGCAGCTGATCGTCTACCTGGCGCTGAAGCGCGGCTGGATCGGCCGCGCCGAGCTGGCGATGCTGTTGTGGCCCGAACAGCAGAGCAAATCGGCCTTCGCCAACCTGCGCAAGACGCTTTTCCGCCTGCAAGCGCTGAACTGGGTGCCGCCGATCGACGTGCAGGATGCGGCGCTGCGCTTCGAGATCGACACCGATGTCCACGCGTTCGAGGCGGCGGTACGCGAGCAGCGGCTCGCGGAGGCGCTGGCGTTTTGCAGCGGCGAACTGCTCGCCGGATTCGACGACGATGCCAACGAGTCGTGGTCGAACTGGCTGGGCTTCGAACGCGATCGCCTGCGCGCGGCCTGGCGCAGCATCGCGCTGCAGCGGCTGGCCGCCGACATCGACGCCGCTGAAGGCATCGCGTTGGCCGCCCAACTGCTGGAGGCCGACCCGCTCGATGAAGCGGCGTTGCGCGGGCAGATGACCTGGCTGGCGCACAGTGGCCAGTCCGCACGCGCGCGGAAGGTCTACCGCGACTTCGCCGATCGCATTGCGCGCGAACTGGGGCTGCCGCCCGCAGCCGAATTGAAGGCGCTGCACGATTCGCTTGGCGCGGCGGTCGTCGCGCCGGTGCCGGTTGCAACGCCAACGGTCCGCGCGGCCGATGCTGGCTTCATCGGTCGGGCGGTCGAGCTGCGCACACTCACTGACTGGCTGGCCAACGACGATGAACGGCTCGTGTGCATCGTCGGTCAGGGCGGCGCCGGCAAGACCCGGCTGGCGCGCCGCGCCGCCGAGCATATGGCACCGCGCTTCGCTGACGGTGCGGCTTTCGTCGCGCTGGAAGAAGTCGCTTCGACAGCCGATCTCGGCGGCTGCATCGCACGCGAGATCGGCATCACGCCGGGCGGCAACCAGGCGCCGATGGTGCAGGTGACCGATCTGCTGCGCGAACGGCACATGCTGCTCGTGCTCGACAATTTCGAACACCTGGCGGCGGCGGCGCCGGTACTGATGAGACTGCTCGACCAATGCGCGCGGTTGCGGATCCTGGTCACGTCGCGCGTGCGGCTGCCTGTCGCTGCGCAGCGCGTGCTGCCGCTTGAGGGGCTGCCGTGCCCGGAGATGGAGGATCTGGACCGCATCGAGGCCTTCGACGCGGCGCGCCTGTTCATCCACGCCGCCCGTCGCGCCGACCCTGCGCTCGATCTTGCCGTCGAGGCGGCGTCGATCGCCGACATCTGCCGCCAGGTCGAAGGGCTGCCGCTGGCGCTCGAGATGGCCGCGGCATGGACGCGCGTGCTGCCGTGCGAGGTCATCGCTGCCGAACTGCACCAGGGCGCCGAACTGCTGCTGGTTCGCGATCCGACGCTGCCGCCGCGGCACGCGAGCATCGAGGCGGTGTTCGATCAGTCGTGGCAGCTGCTCGCCGCGGCCGAGCGCGAGGCACTGGCGCGGCTGTCGGTGTTTCGCGGTGGCTTCACGGTCGCCGCCGCGCGGGCCGTCGCTGCGGCGTCGCTGCCGGTGCTCGGCGCGCTGTCTGACAAGTCATTGCTACGCCGGGACGGCGAACGCCTGTTCATGCACCCGTTGCTTCATCATCTGGCCGCGCTGCGTCTCGGTGAAGGCGCTGCGCGTGTTGCGGTCGAGCGGGCACACGCGCGCCATTTCCATCGCCTGCTGGCGCAGAGCCGGCGCGCCGTCGACGACGGCGACCGGCAGGCGCTGCAGGCGGTGGAAACCGAATTCGACAACTGCCGCGCGGCCTGGCGCTGGTCCGCCGCGACGGGGGATGCCGACGGGCTTGCCGGCAGCACGTTGACGCTGCTGCACTACTGTGACCACCGCGGCCGGCGCGAAGAAGGCCTGGCGCTGCTGCGCGAGGCGCTCGCCTCGCCTGCCGCCGACGGCGACTCGCGGCTCGGCGCGCTGCTGCTCAGCGCCGCCGCCCACCTGGAATACCTGCTCGATCACTACGCCGAGGCCGAAGCGACGGCGGCGCGCGCGCTGGCCGCCGCGCAGCCGATCGACGATGACGAAGCGCGCTTGCAGAGCCTGAAGGTGCTTGGCTCGTGCTGCCTGCGGCTCGGCCGGCTCGATGACGCGCGGCGCTACTACGCGCAGGCGCTGCAGCGGGCGCCCGATGGCGCCGACCCGCACAACGTCGCCGCGATAGCCGGCAACCTGGCCCTGGTCGAAAAGGCGCTCGGTTGCCACACCGAAGCGCTGAAGCTGACGATCCAGGCGCACGCGCAGTATCGGCGGCTCGGCGATGTCGCCGGCGAAGCGCTGTGCCTGAACCAGATCGCCAATCTTCATCTCGACAAGAAGGACCATGCGACGGCCGGCACTTATCTGCGCGAGGGACTCGCCGTCTGCGACCGCCATGGCCTCGTCGGCACGCGCGGCTTCATTCTCGCCAACCTGACCGAGGTCGCGCTGCGAACGGGCGACCTCGACGCGGCGCACGAGCATGCCCGCCGGGCGCTCGAGATCGCCGAAACGATCGGCAACCGCGCCAACGTCTGTTGGCTGAAGCTGCAGCTTGCCAATTTGGCGATGCGGCGCGGCGACCTGGACGCGGCGCGCTCCGCGCTGGCGGCGTCGCTGGCCATGGCCGTTTCCGTCGGGCGGCCGTCGCTGCAACTGGCCGGCGTCGTGTGCTTTGCCGAACTGCTCGCCGCGCAGCGCGACGCCGAATGCGCGCGCGGCGTACTGGCCTTCGCGGCTGAGCTGCCATGGGCGAGTGTTCCTGAACGCGACGACATCAACGAGCGGCTGGCACAGTGGGCCGCGGACGCCCGTACAGTGCCGTTCTGGCCGGGCTTGTCGTTCGACGAACTGATCCACCGCATCGTCATCGAAGCCGGCATCGCGCACGCCTCGCTGATCGCCGCCCTGCGCGGCACGCCATAGACGAGGCCGGCGCCGCACCGCTCGCCGAACGCGGCCAGAGCTGACGTGCAACGCGCGTGCAACGTCGCGCTGCGTACGGTTCGCTCCCTCAACAGGAGCAACCTTGCGCAACTCGATCGAACTTCTCAGTGACCACGCCGCGCCGACAGCGCGCAGCCACCTAGCCCCTGAATCCGCGACAGCCGCTACCGATATCGGCGAGCCGAACCGATATCCGGTCAGCTACGCACTGCATCGCGCCGCACGGGCGCAGCACGGCCGACTGTGGGGGCGGATTTTCTCATCGGCATCGCGTGCGATTGCCGACGTCGTGCGGCGAGTCGTCGCGCAGCGGCGGCAGCGCGAGCGGGCCGATGCCATTTATTCGACACTGCACGCCCTCGACGCGCGAACGTTGCGCGACCTCGGCCTGCATCGCAGCGAGATCGGCTCGGTCGCCGCTGAGCTGACTGCGCAGGCCGACTCGACCCGCCGGCAAAGCGTGCCGGCCCTCGACGGACCGAATCCGCTCGACGTCACCGTCGCGCGGGCCGACGCGTCAACGCGCGCCACCGCTGCTTCGCCTGCGGCGTGCTGCCCGGCCGACAGCTCGCGCGCGGCCGAATTCGCGCGCGCGTCAACAGGATGCGGCGGCAATGCCGCCGCGCCGCGGCCGACCGTTGTGCTGTTGCATTCGAGCGCCAGCTCGGCGCGGCAATGGCGAGCGCTGATCGAGGCGCTGCGCCCGCGCTTTTGCGTGCACGCCATCGACCTGCACGGCCACGGTGCACGTGCCGCATGGCGCGGACCGACGTCGTTCTCGCTGGCTGCTGATGCGGCGCTGGTTGCGCCGCTGCTGGCGCGATCCGGCGGCGTGCATCTGGTCGGCCATTCCTACGGCGCCGCCGTGGCGCTGAAGCTGGCAATCCAGCACCCGGCGCGGGTGCGCAGCGTGATCGCCTACGAACCGGTGCTGTTCCGCTCGCTGCTCGACGACCCGGCATACCGGCCGCAGGCGCGGCAGATCGTCGGGGTCGCCGCAACGATCCGCAACGAACTCACACGCGGCCGCGCGGACAAGGCAGCGCGGCATTTCGTCGATTGCTGGTCCGGCGTCGGCACGTGGCAGGCGATGCCGCCCGACCGCCGGCAGGCGATCACCAAGTGCATGCCCGTCGTGGCGCAGCAGTGCAGCGCGCTGTTCGCCGAGCCCGATTTCCGCGCGCAACTGGCCGCGCTCGACGTTCCGCTGCTGTTCGTGACCGGCGCGCAGACGGTCGACATCGCGCGCCGGCTCGGCGACATCCTCCGCCACAGCCTGCCGCGCGCCGAGCACGAGATCGTCGACGCCGTCGGCCACATGGCGCCAATCACGCACGCCGAGCACGTCAACCGGCGGATCGTGCGCTTCCTCGACGCGCACGCGCTGGCCCTGCAGGCACCGACGCCATCGCCCGACCTTCGGCTCCCGCTGCGCGCAGGCGGTGCATTGCAACTGAAATCAATGTCTGTCGGGGTGAAATGCCGATGCAACCCCCAGCCGCCACGATGCGATTGCCTCGACAACAACCGAATCAACTTCGCAATGAAACACAGGAGCGCGACCGAACGCATGACGATCGCGGTGCTGGCCGCGGCGGCCACCGTCAACTGGCTGCTGTTGGCCATCGTCGCACCGTCTGCGTCGCTGCTCTGATCGACCGATCCGCAGCGCGCCGACGCCACCGACCCCGAGGAGCCGCCATGGACACGAACTTCCGCCACGCACTGACCGAACTGAAGCGCGACGCCTTTCTGCGGATCGTCAACGGCAGCGGTCGCAGCGTCGTCGTCTTCCGCGGCCTGCTTTGGGTCACGCAGGAAGGCGACCGGCGCGACATCTTCCTGCGCGGCGGCCAGTCGTTCACGATCGACCAGCCCGGCACGACGATCGTTGAGGCGCTCGAGGATTCGAGCCTGCTGGTGCTCGATCCCGAGCCGCCGGCCGAAGATGACGGCCCGCCGGTGGCGATCCGGCCGCTGCGGCCCGATGACGCCGCAAGGCTCGACCGGCTGATTCGCGACGTGTCGGCTGAGGCGCGCCGGCGTCGTTTCCACGTCGCCGTCAACGAACTGACGCCGGCCTGGCTGCAACGGCTGACGCAGGTGCGCATGCCGGCCGAAGCAGCGTTGCTGGCCACCGTCGCCGATGGCGACGGCGAGCTTGCCATCGGCGAAGCGCGCTATGGCGAAGTCGAGCACGCTGCCCACGCGCGCGAGTTCGCGCTGCTGGTCGACGACCGCTGGCAGGGCAAGGGCATCGGCCGGCGGCTGCTGTCGGTGCTGCTGCAACTCGCGCAGCGCACCCGAGTGCGCTGGCTGTACGGCGACGTGCTGGCGGACAACGCGCCGATGCTGGCGCTGGCGCGGCGGCTGGGCTTCGTGCAGCAGGCGCATCCGCTGGACGAGCGCCTGACGCGTGTTGTTCGTTTTGTCGACGGCTTCGGCCGCCCGCTGGCCCTGCAGTAAACACCGAGGAGGTACGCCACCATGTCCTGCAACGCGAACGCAATGACGGCAAACGAACTGCCGTCGATGACGAGCAACGCCGGCCCCGGCCGTGCGCTGCAATGGCTGGTCGATGCCGCCTGCGCGGTGCGCGACCTGCTCGCCACGTGGCTGTACCGCGTCCGCTATCGCTACGAGTTGTACGAGTTGAGCGACCGGCAACTCGCCGACATGGGCATAGAGCGCGACGCCTTGCACCGCGAGATCAGCAAGCCGTTCTGGATCGATTAGCTGCCGCAGGAGCCGACGATGAACGACGACACCGACCTGCTCGCCGCCGACGACGCGCTCGCCGCGGCGCTGCTGCCGGCCGCATTCGAGCCGGCGACCGACGAGC
>JBFGOX010000116.1:0-7741 GCA_041565015.1 Burkholderiaceae bacterium | reverse complement strand
CCGGCGTGTACAACCGACGCTACTTGCAGCGCCGTCTGCTCGAGGAGTTCGAGCGGGCGCGCCGCTACGAGCTGCCGCTGGCGGTGCTGCTGCTCGATATCGACCACTTCAAGCGGATCAACGATCAGCACGGCCATCCAACCGGCGACATGGCGCTCAAGCATTTCGGCGCGTTGTGCCTGAACACTGCGCGGGCCAGCGACATCGTCGCCCGCTACGGCGGCGAGGAACTGATGGTCATCGCGCCGCATACCGGCGCCGCGCAGGCCATGCTGCTGGCCGAGCGACTGCGGCAGAAAGTCGAAGAAGCCGTGCTCGTGGTCGAGACCGAGCCAACGCGCCGGCAGGAACTGCGCTTCACCGTCAGCGTCGGCGTGGCCGCGCTGACCGCCGCCGACACGAACTGCAACGCCCTGATCGAAAACGCGGATCACGCGCTGTATCGCGCCAAGGCCGAGGGCCGCAACCGCGTGGCGATCGCATCACGCGCGGCGGCGCGATCCGGAAACACGCAGGTCGCCACGACCCAAACGCGAGCCACAGCCTGCCCGCGGCTGCAGCCGCGCCAGCAGCGATATTTCCCCGCGTTTTCAGGCACTGCGATGGGCGTCGTCCGCAGTTCGCTGCTGCTGCGCCTCGGCCACGGCCCGTTTCATCGCCCCGATCGTCGCCTTGTAGTCCTTGGCGCCGAAGATGGCGCTGCCGGCAACGAACGTATCTGCGCCAGCGGCAGCGATACTGCCGATGTTGTCGACCTTCACGCCGCCGTCGATCTCGAGCAGGATCCTGCGGCCGGAGGCCTTGGCATGGGCGTCGATCTTCGCCCGTGCGTGAGCCAGCTTGTTCAGCGCCTCGGCGATGAACGACTGGCCACCGAAACCCGGATTGACGCTCATCAGCAGCACCAAGTCCAGCTTGTCGAGGACGTGGTCCATCCATTCGAGCGGCGTGGCGGGATTGAATACCAGCCCGGCCTGGCAGCCCGAATCGCGGATCAGGCCGAGCGTGCGGTCGACATGCCGCGAGGCCTCGGGGTGAAACGAAATCACGTTGGCGCCGGCCTTGGCGAACATCGGCACCAGCGCGTCGACCGGCTCGACCATCAGGTGCACATCGATCGGCACCTGCACGTGCGGACGAATGGCTTCGCACACCAGCGGGCCGATGGTCAGGTTAGGCACGTAATGGTTGTCCATTACATCGAAGTGGATCCAGTCGGCGCCGGCAGCGACGACGTTGCGCACCTCCTCGCCCAAACGCGCGAAGTCGGCGGACAGGATGCTGGGGGCGATGCGACAATCCACGGTGAACTCCACCATCAACTCCCGCAATTGTACGAAGACGCAAGACCCTGATGGCCCGCTACGAATTCAGCGTGCAGGTGCAGCCGCGCTATCTTGAAGAGCAGTCCGAGCCGGACGAGGGGCGCTACCTTTTCGCCTACACGGTGACGATCCGCAACACGGGCGACGTGACCGCACAGTTGCTGTCGCGCCACTGGATCATCACCGACGCCGAAGGGCAGGTCGAGGAGGTTCGCGGCCCGGGCGTGGTCGGCGAGCAGCCGGTGCTGCGGCCGGGCGAGGCTTTTCAGTACACCAGCGGCTGTCCGCTGGCCACGCCGGTGGGCTCAATGCACGGCAGCTACCAGTGCATCGCCGAAGACGGCACCGCCTTCGAGGCGTCGATTCCGGAGTTCGTGCTGTCGATGCCGCGCACGCTGCATTGACCGTCACTTTTCCGGGGGCGGTTTGTTCTTGCCGTGGAACATCGTCCACCAGACGATGAATAGCAGCAATCCGAGCGCCAGCAGCGCTTCCACAATGATCAGCCACACGACCGGCCTCCCTTCGCTGTCGTCGGCGAATTGTAGAAACTCCGCCTTGGGCGGTCGCTTGGCGCTCGGTGCGGCGCTGCTGCTACTGGCCAGCGCCTGCCAGTCGCCTCCGCCACCACTGCCGCCACCGGAACGTGCGCCGCCGACGATCAAGACGTTGACGCAGGCACGCTTCGAGCCGGTGGCCGCCGATACGCTGCCGATGATCGCGGACGCCGACGTCGCCGCCGCCTGGCCGGCACTGCTGCAGTCGTGCCGCGCCTTCGAGCGCAGCAGCGCGCGCCGGGAAGCCTGGACCGAGGTTTGCCGACAGGCCGCGGGGACCGCGACGAACGACGTCAGTGCCCAGCGCACGCTGCTGGCGCAGCGCTTCGACGCCTATCGGATCATCGCGTTGACGCTCGAGGACGGCAGCGCTGAGCCGCGCGTGCTCGCCAGCGACACCCGCGGACGCATCACCGGTTATTACGAGCCGCTGCTCAACGGCAGTCGCACCCGCGCCGCGCCGTTCCTGGTGCCGCTGCACCGAAGACCCGCCGATCTCCTGACCATCGATCTGTCGACGCTGCACCCCGAACTGGCGCAGATGCGCCTGCGCGGGCGGCTGCAGCAGACGGAAAACGGCCCGCGCGTGTTGCCGTACTGGTCGCGTGCCGAACTGAACGCGGGCCGGCTGAGCGGCTCCGAACTGCTATGGGTCGACGACGCGATCGAGGCATTTTTCCTGCAGATCCAGGGCTCGGGCCGTGTGCGGTTGACCGACGGTTCGATCGTCCGCGTCGGTTATGCCGACACCAACGGACACCCGTACCGTTCGATCGGCCGCGTCCTGATCGAGCGCGGCGAGTTGACGTTCGATCAGGCCTCGATGCAGGGCATTGCGGCCTGGGCGCGCACCCATCCGAAGCGGCTGAACGAGCTGCTGAACCAGAACCCGAGCTACGTGTTCTTCCGCGAACTGCCGCTCGGTGACCCGAATGCCGGTCCGGCCGGCGCGCTGGGACTGCCGCTGACGCCGGGTTATTCGGTCGCCGTCGACCCGCGCTTCGTCCCGCTCGGCGCGCCGGTACTGATTTCGACCGTCCACCCGTCAACGGGGACGCCGCTGCAGCGCCTGGTTCTCGCGCAGGACACGGGCGGCGCCATCCGCGGCCCACTGCGCTTCGATCTGTTCTGGGGTTTCGGAGCCGAAGCCGCCGTGCCGGCCGGCCGCCAGCGCCATGACGTGCAGGCCTGGCTGCTGGTGCCGCGCGGCGTCAAGCCGGAGGCGTTGCTGGCGAAATAGCGCTGGCCTGTGCCGCGGGTCCGATTACTTCGCGGCAGCGATTTCCTTGAATGCCGCTTCGACACGCTCCAGCGGCACCGCGCCCGGCATGCGCCGGCCATCGCTGAAGATCAGCGTTGGCGTGCCCGTGATTTCCAGCTTGCGGCCGAGATCGAGCGTCTGCTGCTGCGGATGCTTGCACTCAGCGGCCGGCGTCGGCGGCGCCTTGCCGCTGCCCATCAGCTCGTCCCACGCCTTGGCCCGGTCCTTGGCGCACCAGACGGCGCGCGATTTCTCGAACGAATCCTGCGACAGGATCGGATACAGGAACGTATAGATCGTCACGTTCTTCAGCGGCGACAGGTCGCGGTGCAGCTTCTTGCAGAAACCGCAGTTCGGATCCTCGAAGGTGACCAGCGTGCGCGAGCCGTCGCCACGCACCGTCTTGACCGCCTGATCGAGCGGCAACGTCTTGAAATCGACGCGCAGCAGTTCGTCGCGTTTCTTCGACGTCAGGTCCTCACGTGTCTTGGCATCGATCACCCGGCCGACGATCACGAAGTTCACATCCTGGTCGACGTAGAAGATTTCCGTCCCGACAACGATCTCCCACAGGCCGAACGGCATGCGGGTGACCGAATCGGCCTTGGCGTTGAAGCGCTGCTCGACGCGGGCTCGGATGGCGTCTTCGACGGCGCCGCGCGCTGCCGGCTGCTGCGCGAGCACCGACGACGGCATGCCCGCCACGGCAACGGTGACCGCCATTGCGGCGGCGAGGATCCATTTGTTCATCGGGGTCGCATTCCTGTTCGTGAAGATCATCCCTCGCGGGAATTCGTCGCCGCCATCGACCGTATGCCTGAACCAGCCGCGTGGCGAATCAGCGCGTTTTTCAGCGGCGGCAGCACATTAACGGCAGACAGCCCCAGATTACGCACCTCGCGACTGAAAACGTCCTCGCGCGTGAACAATCGGGCCAGCGCGTGCGTCGTCATCCGCATCAGGCCGACCGGTTCGGCCCGTGCCCGCTCGTAGCGGCGCAGCAACACTGCATCGCCCGGCTCGCGCCAGGGTTCGCTGCTCCCCAGCACTTGCAGCACCTCCGACACGTCCGCCAGTCCCAAGTTCAATCCCTGGCCGGCCAGCGGATGCACGACGTGCGCCGCATCGCCGACCAGCGCCAGCCGTGGTCCGACCAGCCGGCCAACCGCCAGGCGACGCAGCGCAAAGGAGTGCGCCGGACCAGCCGGCGTCAGCGCGCCAAGATGCGCATGCGACCGCGATGCCAGCCGGAAAGCGAGGTTGCCTGGGTCCGCGGCCAATGCTTCGGCAAGCAGCCGCGGCGCCGACCAGACCAGCGAGACATGGTTGCCGGGCAGCGGCAACAACGCGATCACGCCCTCGAGCGGATCGAACCACTGATAGGCGACGCCGTGATGCGGCCGCTCGCAAGCGAGGTTGGCCACGACCGCGGTCTGACCGTAATCCAGTTCTCTTGCACTGATCCCGGCAGCGGCGCGCACCGGCGAACGCGCACCATCGGCAGCGATCACGAGCCGGGTTTCGATTGTCCGGCCGTCGCTCAACTGCAGCGACGCTCGATCGCCCGAGTGCAGGTTCTCGAACGAAGATTCGATCCGCTCGAGGCCGGAGGCAAAGCCGGCCGCGGCGCCGAGCGCGCGCAGCAGTTCGCTTTCCTCGACGATCGTCGCCAGCTGCGGCAGCGACGCCTGGTAGGCATCGAAGCAAAGCTCGTTGCCGGCATCGCCGAAAACGCGCATGCGCGAAACAGGCTGCACGCGCGCCGCATCGATCGCCGGCCAGATCTTCAGCCGCTCGAACAGCGCCACCGAGGCCGTCGCGACGGCGTAGATGCGGGCGTCGAACGGTGCCGACCTGCGCGCCCGGTGTACCGGCATGCGCGGCCCGACCAGCGCCACCTGCAAGCCCAGCTGCGCGGCACCGACCGCACAGGCCGTACCGGCCACACCGGCGCCGATGACGGCAATGTCGAACGTGCTGGAATGCTTCACGGCGCCAATTATCGCAGTGAGACTTCGACACACCTCGGGGCGGCCGGGCTGCTCCGTTATACTTCGCGCCCTTCGTCCCGGTTCGAGCCTCGGAACCGAGCAGACATGGCCAAGTAGCTCAGTTGGTAGAGCAGAGGACTGAAAATCCTTGTGTCGGCGGTTCAATTCCGTCCTTGGCCACCATCCCCTCTGAACGTCGTTCGCCTCCCCGCAGTCCAGCGCGTTGACGGAACGGCGCAACTCGCGCTGTACTAGCCGTCGACGGCGGCCGCGAAGCGTTCGCGCCGCGCCAACCTGAGCGGCGGTTCGAAATCGAGCCATTCACACGCACGCAGATCGGCATCGTCGGTGCCGGACCGGCAGGCCTGCTGCTGGCGCAACTGCTGCAGGTCAACGGCATCGCGTCGGTCGTGCTCGAGCATCGTGATCGTGCCCATGTCGAGAACCGCATCCGCGCCGGCGTGCTCGAACAGGGCACCGTCGATCTGCTGGGCGAGGCCGGGGTCGACTCGCGGCTGCGGCGCGAAGGACTCGTTCATCACGGCATCGAGCTGGCGCTCGACGGGGTGCGCCAACGCGTCGATCTGACCGAACTGACCGGCGGCAAGTCGGTCACCGTTTACGGTCAGACCGAGGTCGTGCGCGACCTGATCGCCGCCAGACGGGCGGTCGACGCGCCGCTGCTGTTCGAAGTCGATGCGCTTCGCATCCACGATTTCGATTCGGCTGCGCCGCGCATCTCCTACCAACACAATGGAGCCGCGCGCGAGCTGGTGTGCGATTTCATCGCCGGCTGCGACGGATTCCACGGCGTGTGCCGGCCGAGCATTGCTGCGGGCGCGCTGACCGTCTACGAGCGCGTCTATCCGTTTGCATGGCTCGGAATCCTCGCCGAGACTGCGCCGCCGGCCGACGAGCTGATCTATGCCCGCCATCGGCGCGGTTTCGCGCTGTACAGCATGCGGTCGCCGACGCGGGCGCGCTGCTACCTGCAGTGCTCGCCCGACGAGGACCTGGCGTTGTGGCCGGACGAGCGGGTGTGGCAAGAACTGCAGTTGCGCCTCGGCGATGATGGCGCGCGGTTGCTCAAGCCCGGTCGGGTCCTCGACAAGTCGGTTACGCCGATGCGCTCGTTCGTCGCCGAACCGATGCGCTTCGGCCGCTTGTTCCTGGTCGGCGACGCGGCGCACATCGTGCCGCCGACCGGCGCCAAGGGGCTGAACCTCGCCGCCGCCGACGTGCATTACCTGGCCGAGGCACTGCTCGCGTTCTACCGGAACGACGACGCCTCGGCGCTGGACAATTACAGCGCCAAGGCACTGGCTCGGGTGTGGAAGGCGCAGCGCTTTTCGTGGTGGATGACGTCGCTGCTGCACAACTTCGCCGACGCGAGCGCCTTCGACGAGCGCGTGCGCAACGCCGAACTGCAGTACGTGCTGAGTTCGCGCGCCGCGCTCACCGCGCTGGCCGAGAACTACGTCGGGTTGCCTTTCTGAGCGTCGGCATCGAGTTCGGCGAACACCTCGCGGGCGATGTGAAAGGCCGCGTTGGCGGCCGGCACGCCGCAGTAGATGGCCGCGTGCAGCAGCACTTCCTTGATCTCGTCGCGGGTGACGCCGTTGTTGCGCGCGGCGCGCATGTGCAGCCTCAGTTCGTCGGTGCGGTTGATCGCCAGCGTCATGGCAATGGTCAGCAGGCTGCGCGTATGCCGCGGCAGACCGGGACGGGTCCAGATCTCGCCCCAGCAGTAGCGGGTGATCAGGTCCTGGAACTCGGCGTTGACGGCGGAGCGGTTGGCCAGAGAGCGGTCGACGTACTCGGCGCCGAGCACCGGCCGGCGCACCGCCAGTCCCGCTTCAAAGCGCGCGCGCTCGTTCAGCCCGCCGTCGAGCAGGAATGACAGCACCGCCGCGGTAAAGGCGCCGGATTGCTCCCAGTTCGACAGATGCGCTGCGTCCAGCTCGACGTAGCGTGCGCCCGGGATCGACTGCGCGACGTCGCGGCCGAGTTCGGGCGGCGTGGAGCCATCGTAGGTGCCGGCGACGACCAGCGTCGGCGTGTCGATGCGCGCAAGATCGGCGCGCTGGTCCATGTCGCGCACGGCGGCGCTGTTCGCGGCATAGCCGTCGACAGACGTGGCCAGCAGCATCGCGCGCACCTGCTCGACGTCCCGCGGTGCCAGCCGCTGGAACCGCGCCGTGAACCAGCGGTCGATCACCGCCGGCGTGACGGCCGCCATGCCGCCACTGCGCACCGCGTCGATGCGCGTCTTCCACAGCGCCGCGTCGCCGATCTTGGCGCCGGTGTTGCACAAGACCAGTCGGCTGACCCGCTCGGGCCGGTTCACGCCGAGCCACATTCCGGTCATGCCGCCCATCGACAGGCCGCAGAACGCCACCCGCTCGAGTTGCAGATGGTCGAGCAGCGCCACCGCGTCGGCGCCGAGTCGCGCGATGCTGTATTCGCCCGGCGTGACCTCGGATTGCCCGTGGCCGCGGGTGTCGTAGCGCAGCACGCGGAAGTGGGCGAGGAAGGCCGGCATCTGCGGCGCCCACATGTCGAGCGTGGTGCCGAGCGAATTGCACAGCATCAGCACCGGCAGGCGGG
>JBFGOX010000115.1:0-7742 GCA_041565015.1 Burkholderiaceae bacterium | reverse complement strand
GGAACTCGCCGCGGAAGGCGAAGCCGCCCTCCGTGTCGAGCTTGACTGTCCGTTCGAGCACCTTGATCTCGCGGCCGTGCAGCGCCTTCAGCAGCGCCGGCACGTCCTGCGCGATCAGATCGATCACGTTCTCCTTCAGCGCCCGCTCGGCCGACAGGCTGATGCCTTCGCGCACCGCCCGCTCGGCCCAGTCGGCATTGCGTCCGCGAAGTTCGGCCAGGCTGCGGATGTAGGCGGCCGCATCGTTGACCTGCTTGGCGCGCATCGCGTCGGCCGGAGCGGCCGGTGGCGTGCTTTCGGCCTGCTTCTTCCCGTTCTTTTTCTCGTCCTTCTGCTGCTCTTTCTTCTCGGCGCCTTCGTCGCTCGCCTGCGGCTTGCGGGCCGGCCGATCGTCGCCGGGGCTCGCGCCCGGCATGCCGATCGGCACCGGCGTGGCCGCGCCCAGATTGGTGGCCGGCGCCATGGCCGCGACGTGACTCGCATACAGGATGTAAGTACCGGCGCTCGCTGCCCGCGCCCCCTCGGGCGACACGAAGGTCGCCACCGGAATCGGCGAGGCAAGGATGGCCTTGATGATCTGCCGCATCGAGGTGTCGAGCCCTCCCGGCGTATCGATCTGCAGCACGACCATCGACGCGCCCTGTTCGCGCGCCTTCTCCAGCCCGCGCTCGACGTAATCGGCCGAGGCCGGGCTGATCGCGCCGTCGACCTGCAGCACGGCAACCGTGCGCGCGTGCGCAGCGCCGGACGCGACCGCAAGCACCAGCACGGCGGCCAGTATCGACAGTGCGCGCAGCGTTGCATCGACGAACGCGAAGCGTCGGGCCAACGCCTTGCCGGCGTGCGCCTTGCGATCGGGTTTGAGCATCCGCGGTTGCATGCAGGTCATGTTATTCGTCCCGGCGTTTCTAAGGCGGCACAGGAGCGGCAAGGGTACAGATATCCGCGGGATGCCGCGCCGGCCGTGGCGCGCACCCGAAGCCGCTGGTTGACGATGCGGTTGCGGCGGCAACGAACACCGCTGCGCAATCACGCTGCTGGAACGGGCGGCAACCCGGGCGGACACTTGGTCCGACAAGCGCAGCAGCAGCGCACGTTCTCGCTACCGAAGTCTAGGAAGACGCGGCGTGGTGAAGAAGGGGATATGCACCTACGGGAATCCCGTAGGTCACCGACCGGATAAATCTTTGTGCAGCAGATCGATGCGAACCGGTGCGACGGCTGCCTCAGGACTCGACTTCGCCACGCGCCTCGAGTGCCAGCTTGACCAGGTCGGCGACGCGACGCACGTCGAGCTTGTCCATCAAGCGCGCCTTGTAGACCTCGACCGTGCGCGGGCTGATACCGAGTTCGGCGGCAATCTCGCGGTTGTGCCGGCCGGCGACGACCTGATCCATGACCTGCCGCTCGCGCTGCGTCAGCCGTTGCAACCGGTTGGCCAGTACGGCCGTCTGCGCCTGCTTCTGCGCCGTTTCGGCGTCGCGCGCGATCGCCGCGCTGACCGCGTCGAGCAGTCGGTCGTTATCCACCGGCTTCTCGATGAAGTCGAACGCGCCGGCCTTCAGCGCGTCGCGCGTCGTGCTGACATCACCGTGGCCGGTCACGAAGATCACGGGCATCGTGATCTGGCGTTCGAGCAGCCGCGCCTGCAGTTGCAGGCCATCGATGCCTTCGAGTTGCAGATCGATCAGCACGCAGCCGCGCCACTCCGGCTGGACGGCGGCGAGGAAGCGCTCGGCCGACTCGAAGGGCACGCAGCGAACGCCCCTCATGGCGAGCCATAGTGACAGCGAATCGCGCACGCCGCTGTCGTCGTCGACGATGTATGCAGCAGGACCTATGGACATGGATTGGCAAAACGTCGGGGCACGGCGGAGGCCGGCACACGTTCGCATTATCGCGTACGGGCGACGGTAGATCCCGGCCGGAAGCCCGGCTGACGTTTCTAAGGGATTCGCGTACGCGTTGGATGGAAGAAAGGCGGCTTGCTGCTGCGCAAGCAATCGGTCGCCACTGCGGTTAACCTTCAACATCTTTTCGGCCGGAGTCCGGCGGCGAATCGCATGCCGTGCGATGCACGGCTCGCGCCGTGGGCCAACGGTGCCGCGACCCGGACCTCGTCCACGGGACCGCCGCTGGCGGCACTGCGCGTGGACCGGGTGCCCGGGACTCGTGCACGGCTGGCCCGGGAAGGACCGGATTGCGGGGCGGCGGGAAGCCGATGCCCGCCAGAGATGGATCACTGATGCTGAAACTGTCGTTGCGTTTCGTTCTGCCGTTGCTGCTAGCGGTGGCCGTGCTGGCCTACCTGTCGGTACCGCTGCTCGACCGGCTGACGTTGCGCTGGTTCATGAGCGACCTCGACCAGCGTTCGCAGGTGATTGCCGCCTCGCTCGTTAGTCCGCTGCGCGATGCAAGCCAGCAGGAAGGCGCCGCTGCGCGCATGGTCTCGTTGCTCGACGCCGCCTCGGCCGACGAACGACTGCAGTCGGTGGCGCTTTGCGACGCCCAAGGCAAGATGCTCGCCCGCTCGACGCAGTTTCCGATCGAAGTCCAGTGCGGCTCGGTCAGGTCCGGCAGCGAGCGCGTACTGCGGCTGCCGCAGGGCGTGCTGTACGCGACACCGGTGCCGCTGCGTTTCAGCGCAACCGGCGGCGGGGCAGGGCACTCGCTGCTGGTGCTGCACGACATGAGTTTCGTCGAACTGCGCTCGAGCGAAACGCGCTGGTACGCCATCGGAACTTTTGCCGTGCTCGGCCTCGTGGTCGCGCTGGTGACGGTTGCCGTGGCCCACCTGAGCTGGCGCGGCTGGGTCCGCGGCGTCAGGGCGATGCTCACCGGGGAAGGGCTGCTGCGGCCGTTTTCCGAAGGACCGGCCCGCGTCAGCAAGGAACTGCTGCCGCTGGAAGCCGAAGTCCGCAGCCTGTTCCGGCGCCTCGAGCGCCAGCGGGCGGTCGATACGAGCCAGGTCGAGGGCTGGTCGGCGCAGCGACTTCGCTCGGTGCTGCAAAGCCAGTACGCTGACGACGAGATCATCGTCGTTTCCAACCGAGAACCGTACTCGCACGAGCTGCGCGACGACCGCATCGTCGTCAGTCAGCCCGCCAGTGGCCTGGTCACGGCCCTCGAACCGGTGCTGCGGGCGGCCAGCGGCACCTGGATCGCCCACGGCAGCGGCTCGGCCGACCGACAGGTCGCGAACGCCGAAGGCTGCGTGCAGGTGCCGCCGGACCAACCGGCCTATACGCTGCGGCGCCTCTGGCTGTCGCCGGAGCAGGTCAAGGGCTACTACGAGGGCTTCGCCAACGAAGGCCTGTGGCCACTGTGCCATATCGCGCACGTGCGGCCGGTGTTTCGCGCCGACGACTGGCGCCATTTCGTTGACGTCAGCCAGCGATTCGCCGATGCGGTGGTGAAATCGGCCAAGCGGCCCGACCCGCTGGTGCTGGTGCAGGACTATCACATGCCGCTGGTGCCGCAGCTGATCCGCGATCGCCTGCCGCAGGCCACCGTCGTGACCTTCTGGCACATCCCATGGCCGATGTCGGAGACTTTCGGCATCTGCCCGTGGCGCGAGCAGATCCTTGAAGGGATGCTGGGCAGCCACATCGTCGGTTTCCAGACGCCCGCGCACTGCCGCAACTTCATCGACGCGGTCGACACCTTCCTCGAGGCGCGAATCGAGCACGAGGACATGACGATTCATCGCGCCGGCCAGCTCACACGCGTGGCGCCGTATCCGATTTCGATCGCCTGGCCACCGTCTTTCGAGGAGCCGATCGAGGCCACGCGCGAACGCGTGCTGTCCTCGCTTGGCCTGCCGGAGGGCCATCGCATCGCCATTGGCATCGATCGCCTCGATTACATCAAGGGTTTGATCGAACGCTTCGCCGCGGTCGAGCATTTGCTGACCGCGCAGCCGCAGTGGCGCGGGCGGTTCACGCTGGTGCAGGTCGCCTCGCCGTCGCGCAGCGATCTGCCCGAGTACCAGGCCTTTCACGAGCGCGTTGTCGCCGAGGTGCGGCGGATCAACGAGGCCTTCGGAACCGAGCGTGCGCCGGCGATCCTGCTCAAGGTCGAGCATCAGGGCGCGCAGCAGGTGCGCGACCTTTATCGCAGCGCCGATGTCGGCATGGTGACCAGCCTGCACGACGGCATGAACCTGGTGGCCAAGGAATACGTCGCCGCGCGCGACGACGATCTCGGCGTACTGCTGCTATCGGTATTCACCGGTGCATCGCGTGAACTGCACGAGGCGCTGCTGGTCAATCCGTACTCGGCCGAGGAAACGGGCAACGCACTGGCGCGCGCGCTTGCAATGCCGCTGGCCGAACAGCGCGAGCGGATGCGAACGATGCGCACCTGGGTGCGAAGCCACAACATCTACCGCTGGGCCGGCTCGATGCTGATCGACGCGGCGCGCGTGCGCTCGCGCGAGCGCGTCAGCACGCGCATCGAACAGCTGCAGCGACGGCACCTGAAAGTGGCGTCGTGAGCAGGCCGAACGAAACCGGCGGCGAAGGCACGCCGCCTGCGCCTGCGGCGGCCTACGCGTTCTCGAAGGAAGGGCTGCAGGCGCTGCGCCGGCTGCGGGGTCGGCGCCTGCTGGCCGCCTTCGACTTCGACGGTACGCTGGCGCCGATCGCGTTGCGCCCGGAGCGGGTGATCACGCCCCCTGGCACCCGCGCCGCGCTCGATCGGCTGCGTAATTTGTGCGTGACCGCGGTGATCAGTGGCCGCGCTCGTGACGATGTGCGCGCGCGCCTTGGCGTTGCGGTCGACTATGTGGTCGGCAATCACGGCATCGACGGGCTGCCCGGCGCCGAGCGCGAGGTCGACGAGTGCGTTGCCGTGAGCCAGGGCTGGCTGCAGCAGCTGCGCCACGGTCACGAACTGCGCAGCATCGACCCCGGCCTGCTGCTTGAAGACAAGCATGTCTCGCTGGCCGTGCATTACCGCCAGGCGCGCCATTCGGGGCGCGCGTTTGCGCAGCTGCCGGACACGTTCGCCCGCCTGCAGCCGGCGCCGCGCATCGTCACCGGCAAGATGGTGTTCAACCTGTTGCCGCCGTCGGCGGTCGATAAGGGCACCGCCATGTTGCGCCTGCTCGAACTGGTGCGTGCCGACGCCGGCCTGTACGTCGGCGACGATGTCACCGACGAAGATGTCTTCTGTCTGCACCAGCCGGACCTGGTGACGGTCCGCGTCGGGCGCGATGACGACAGCCGGGCCCAACTTTATCTGCGCGCCCCGTCCGAGATTCCGAGGCTGATCGACGCCCTGATCGGCGAACTGGCAGCGGCCGGGACGACTTCGGCAAGCATCGATCGCGCTCGGCGGGTGTGACGCCGGCCGCGCGCCACGCCGACTCGACGCGCAGGTAGCGGCGTTGTGTAATCGGCGCGCCGTGCCGTCTCGGTGATCAGGCCGACCGGGCAGGGCGCAGCTGGCCGAGGCTGCCCGGCGCAGGCGAACCGGCGGGAACCAACGTCAAACCAGGAGGCGCGATGTCTGCGTGGATTTCATTCGCGGTGAGCACGGCGATTTTCGCGATCTACGAGGGCTGGGTGCTGTGGGTCGGGCACAGGCACCCGGAGCGGATGGCGCGGTCCGCGCATGCGCGGATGCGACTGAGCTGGGCGGCGGCGCTGAGTCAGCAGCCCGGCTTCGAGATCGTGGCCGTGCAGGCGCTGCGCAATTCACTGATGTCAGCCACGATCGCGGCGTCGACCGCAGCGCTGGGTCTGATGGCGACGATCACCATCGCCGGGGGTGCGGTTGCGGAAAGCATCGGCCGGTTGACGACGCAAGGCGAGGTGCCGCTGCGGCCGGTGCTCGAGGCGCTGCTGATGATCTCGCTGTTCGCGTCCTATGTGTGCTCGGCGATGGCGATGCGTTACTTCAATCACGCCGGTTTCGTTATGTCGATGCCGATTGCCTCGGCCGAGCGCAAGGCGCTCAATCCCATGGGAGCCGAGTACGTGCAGCGGGCCGGACTTCTTTACAGCTGGGGCCTGCGCTTCTTCCTGATGATCGCCCCGCTGGTGGCCGGAATCGTCCGCCCGGTGCTGATGCCGGCGATGACGGTCCTGCTGGTCATCGTGCTTTGGCTTTTCGACCGCCCGGCGCGGGTCACGTTCGAGGGCGCCTCAGGTCGTCCGGGGCCGACGAAGGACGAGCCGCGCATCGAAAGGGCGTCCTGACGCTGCGGCTGGATTCCGCGATCGCCAGCATGTTGGTGAAGAAAACTGCCGGTGCGGGCAGCCGACGTGCCCGGCGATCCGGCCATCAATCCGGGGGCGCCGGAATCTGCGGTAGGCATGCTGCTGGTCGCTTTTTCGGTCAGCGGGCGATTCTCGCGTGGCAATCAGCAGCCTCGGTGCGCACCGCAGCTCCTGCCGTCAGCTTGAGCGTTTGCCTTTCCCAATAAGAGGTTGCCAGGTGAGGCGACCGGGAAAGGTCGGTCCGACTCCAGGCTCGGCCGTCCTAGGGATCCGCAGGTACAGACCTTAGTTAACATAACATTCATTATACGAAGTCACAGCGATAGCCAAGCGCTCTTAGTCCAAAACCTCAACTAGCTAATGTAAACCATTCTTTTTTCAACATTTTTTGATTTCCGGAGCCACCCGAAAATCACAAGAAACAACGCGAAATCACTGGTCTAAAATATTGAAACAACGTAAAAAATTGCGCGTCGTAACCGTTTCGACCTCATCGACGGTCACCGAGTGCAGTTCGGCAAGCTTGCGCGCGACTTCGGGTACGAACGCCGGCTCGTTGGTCTTGCCCCGGTGTGGCACGGGGGCCAGGTATGGCGCGTCGGTCTCGATCAGCAGGCGGTCCAGCGGCAAGGCGGCGGCGATGGCCTGCAGTTCGCGGGCGTTCTTGAACGTGACGATGCCGGAAAAGGAAATATAGAAACCCATGTCGATCGCGGCACGGGCAACCGCCTCCGACTCGGTAAAGCAGTGCATGACGCCGCCGGCGTGCTCCGCGCCCTCTTCGCGCATGATCCGCAGCGTGTCTGCGGGCGCAGCGCGCGTATGGATGATCAGCGGTCTGCCGCAGTCGCGGGCGGCCCGGATATGGGTGCGAAAGCGCTGCCGCTGCCACTCCAGCGGCTCTTTGAGCCGGTAGTAGTCAAGGCCGGTCTCGCCGATGGCCACGACCTTTTCCTGCCGTGCCAGTTGCGCCAGCTGCTCGACGGTCGGCTCGATGCCGTCGGTGGTGTCCGGATGGACGCCGACGGAGGCGAAGATGCCGTCGGCGCGCCGGGCCAGCGCATGGACCCTCTCGAACTCCTCCATCCGCGTGCAAACGCTCAGCACCAGGCCGACGCCGGCCGTACGCATCCGTGCCAGCACGCCGTCGATATCGCCGGCGAGTTCCGGAAAAGCGAGATGGCAGTGCGAATCGACGAACACGATGCCGCCGTCACGACGCCGGCGACGGCGCTAGATCGTGTGTGTCTGCCGACCCGACTTCAGGGCCGCGCCCAGCAGGTCCTCGATGCGACGGCGCGCCGCGATGCCGGTCTCGTCGCCCGGAAAATGCACGCCGATGCCCGGCGTGCGCGCGGTGCCGCCGGCCGGGCTGATCCAGACCACCCTTCCGGCGATCGGATACTTGGTCGGATCGTCCATCAGCGTCAGGATCAGATAGACCTCATCGCCGAGCTTGTACGGTCGATTGGTCGGAACGAAGACGCCGCCATTTTTCAGGTAAGGCATGTAGGCCGC
>JBFGOX010000114.1:0-7752 GCA_041565015.1 Burkholderiaceae bacterium | reverse complement strand
GGAACTCCTGCAGGTCATCGGGCGAGACGACGGTGCGCTCGGTGAACGGCACGCCGCGGTCACGCAGCAGCGCAACCGCCGGCGCACACGGCTGGCAGTCGGGCGCCGTGTAGACGACGACCGGCGCACGTTCGACCGCCCGGCGCAGTTCGAACGGCAGGTGCCGGGCCGAATCCTCCCGGATCGAAGGCGCCGGCGCGACGCGCGTGTTCAGCGCCCGGACGTCCTTGGCGTCGCGCGGCGGCGCGTCGCCGTAGTGAACCTTGCCGTCGGCGTCGAGCCAACGGAACTGGGCGGCGGCCGTGCCGGCGACGGTGGCCATCAGCACGGTGGCGGCAATGAAGACAGGGGTGCGAAACGATTTCATGGGCGCTCTGGCAGCAGTCATTCGGTCATTCCGTGGTGGCGAAGCAGCGCGTCGATCGTCGGCCTGCGGCCACGGAAGGCGATGAACGATTCGATCGCCGGCCGGGCGCCACCCATCGCCAGCACCTCGTCGAGAAATTTTTCGCCGAGGCGTGCATCGAAGGGGTTGCCGCTCTCCTCGAACGCGGCATAGGCATCGGCCGACAACACCTCGGCCCACTTGTAGCTGTAATAGCCGGAGGCATAGCCGCCGGCGAACACGTGCGTGAAGCTCCACGGCATTCGCTGGTAGTCGGGCGGAACGACAACGGCAACCTCGCTGCGCACGTCGCGCATCAGCTGCAGCAGCGCCGTCGCGTCGGCGTGCGCCGGATCGAGCGCCGTGTGCGTCAGCATGTCGAACAGCGCAAATTCGACCTGACGCAGCATGAACATGCCGCTCTGGAAATTCTTGGCCGCGATCATCTTGTCGTAGAGCTCGCGCGGCAGCGGTTCGCCGCCGTCGACGTGCGCGGTCAGCAACTGCAGCGCCTGCCACTCCCAGCAGAAGTTCTCCATGAACTGGCTCGGAAGTTCGACCGCGTCCCATTCGACGCCGCGGATTCCGGATACGCCCGCCTCGTCGACCCGCGTCAGCATGTGGTGCAGGCCGTGTCCGAACTCGTGAAAAAGCGTCAGCACCTCGTCGTGGGTGAAAAGCGCCGGCTTGCCGCCGCTGGGCCGCGAGAAATTGCACGTCAGCAGCGACACCGGCGTCTGCAGGTGGCCGCCGACCCGGCGGCGCGCGCGTGCATCGTCCTGCCAGGCGCCGCCCTGCTTGTGCTCGCGCGCATACAGGTCGAGATAGAACTGGCCGACCAGCTCGCCGCCTGCCGATTCGATCCGGTAGAACTTGACGTTGGGGTGCCAAAGCGGCGCGCGGTCCTCGCGGATGACGACCGAGAACAGCGTTTCGATCACCCGGAACAGTCCGGCCAGCACACGTGGCTCGGGAAAGTACCGCTTCAGTTCATGCTCTGCGTAGGCGTAGCGCGACTGGCGCAGCTTTTCGCTCGCGTAACTGATGTCCCAGGCCTGCAGCTCCGCCAGGCCGAGTTCGCGGGCGGCGAATTCGCGCAGCTCGCCCATATCGCGTTCGGCGTGCGGCCTCGCGCGTCCGGCGAGATCGCGCACGAAATCGAGCACCTGCTGCGGCGACTCGGCCATCTTCGGCACCAGCGACAGTTCGCCGTAGTCGCGGTAGCCAAGCAGCTTTGCCTGCTCGCGCCGCAGGGCCAGCAAATCGATGATGATTCGCGTGTTGTCCCATTCCGGCCGGCCGAGTTCGGAGGCGCGTGTCGAATAGGCGTGGTACAGGCGCTCGCGCAGCGAACGATCGTCGGCGTACTGCAGGACCGGGATGTAGCTCGGCGCGTGCAGCGTCAGCTTGTAGCCCGGCTTGCCGTCGGCTTCAGCCGCTTCGCGCAGCATCTGCAGCGTGTCCTCAGGCACGCCGGCCAGCTGCGCCGGATCGTCGATCAGCAACGCGAACGCGTTGGTTGCATCAAGGACGTTCTCGGCGTAGCGCGTCGACAGCTGCGACTGCTTTTCGCGGATCGAACGTAGCCGCTGCTTCAGTGCCGGCGGCAGTTCGGCGCCGCCGAGCCGGAAATCGCGCAGTTCGTTGTCGATGACGCGGCGTTGCGCCGGCGAGAGCAGCGCGTAGTCGTCGCGCGCGGCGATCGCCTTGTAGCGCGCATATAACGCCTCGTTCTGCGACAGTTCGGTCCAGAACTGCGTCAGCTTCGGCAGATTGGCGTTGTACTGCACCCGTAGGGTCGGCGTGTCGACCACCGCATTCAGGTGTGCGACGACACCCCAGGCCCGACCGAGTCGCTCGGTCGCGTCATCGAGGGGCTCGACGACGGTGTTCCATGTCGCCGGCGTGGCCTCATCGGTCACTCGGGCAACCGCAGCGCGGGCTTCTTCGAGCAGCGCCTCGATCGCCGGCGTGATGTGCTCCGGCGCGATCGCGTCGAAACGCGCGAGTCCGGCGAGCTCCAGCAGCGGATTGTCCTTGACGTCGAATGGCATGGTTGGCAGCGGTTTCGGCAGGCTGGCAAGGTTAGCAGCGCCGACTGCCGCGCGAGACTACGCCGGCGCGGCTGGCCGGCGCTTCGTCCTTTCGGTCTAGTCGCTAGCCGCCGGCGCCGCTGCCGAGCGCCACCCGCATCAGGTCGGCGACCGTCCCCGCGTTCAGCTTGTCCATGATGTTGGCGCGGTGTGCCTCGACCGTCTTGATCGAGATGCCCAGATCGTCGGCGATCTGCTTGTTCAGCCGACCGGCCACGATGCGCTCGAGCACCTGCTGCTCGCGTGCGGTCAGCTTCGCCAGCAGCGCACTGGCCAGTTGCTGGCGCTCGATCCGCGCGGCGTCCTCGCGTGCGCGTTGCAGCATCCGCTCGACGAGGCTTTTCAGCGCTGCCTGTTCGAAGGGTTTCTCGATGAAATCGGCCGCACCTTTCTTCATCGTCGCCACCGCCATCGGCACGTCGCCATGGCCGGTGATGAACACCACCGGCAGGTGCGAGCCTCGCGCCAGCAGTTCCTCCTGCAACTGCAACCCGCTCATGCCCGGCATCCGCACGTCCAGCACCAGGCAGGCAATCGCCTTCTGGTCGTAACCGGCGAGGAAGTCCTCGGCGCTGGCGAAGGTGCGGACGCGGTAGGCGGGTTCGAGCAGGAACTGCAGCGAGTCGCGCACGGCCTCGTCATCATCAACCACGTAAACAAGGCCCAGTGTCTGATCGCGTTCGGTCATGGTCACGGCTAGGGAAGCTCCAGCGGTTGCGCCATCTGGCGGGCGGCTGGTTCGGTCGTCGATAGGGGAAGCGTAAAGCGCATCACCGTGCCGCCGGCGGGTTCCGGATTGGGCGCGACGCGCAGATGGCCCTGGTGGAACTCGATGATCGAGCGGCAGATGTTCAATCCCATGCCCATGCCGTCGGGCTTGGTGCTGAAGAACGGCGTGAACAAACTGGTCAGATGTTCCGGCGCGATGCCGGCGCCGCGGTCGATCACCGCAAACTCGGCCAGCGATTCGCCGGCGCGGCGCACCTGAACGTCGATTCGCGGAACGGCCGCGCCTTCCATCGCGTCGATCGAATTCTTCAGCAGGTTCAGCAGCACCTGCTCGACCAGGATCGGATCGGCGTCCACGGGCGGCAGATCCGGCTCGATGTCGGCGACGATGGCGATACGACGCTTGCTCGCCTCGATATCGGCGAAGGCGATCGCATCCTCGACGATGCGCGCCACCGGGGTGGCGCGCCGGCGCGGTTCCGAGCGTTTGACGAACTCGCGGATGCGCCGAATGATGCCGCCGGCGCGTTGCGCCTGTGCGGTCGTCTTTTTCAGCGCCGCGTTCAGTTCGTCGGCCGACATGTTGCCCTGGCCCAGCCGCGCCAGCGTGCCTTCGCTGTAGTTCGTGATCGCCGTCAACGGCTGGTTCAGTTCGTGCGCCAGTGACGAAGCCATCTCGCCGAGCGTCATCAGCCGCGCCGTGAACTGAACCTTGTCCTGCTGCTGGCGGGCGATCTCCTCGGTCGTCTTGCGCAGGGTGATGTCGGTGGCGATCTGCAATCGTGCCGCGTCGCCGCTGAAATCGCCGCCACGCGCGGGCCACAGGATCTCGCGCGTTCGAACGTCGAACCAGCGGTCGGTGACGCCGTCGTGCACCTCGCCGCTGTCGCGCCCGCGCAGTGCCTCCTGCAGCCGGCCATGGCCGGCGGCGGTCGAGCCGAAGCTCTCCTGGTAGGCGCGGTTGCCGAACAGCAGCGCCGGGGCTTCGCTGGCCTGCGCATCGCCGTTGGCCACCACGGAGACCGCGGCGTCGAGCGATTCGAGCACGCGAACGAAGCGCTCGTGCGCGGCCGCCAGTTCGATGCGGATCCGCCTCGGTTCGGTGACATCGGTGAACGAGGTCATCCAGCCGATCTGGCGGCCGGCATCATCGACCAGCGGCGCGACGTACACGTGCGCGTCGATACGTTTGCCGCTTGCGGTGCGCAGCGACATCTCGACGCCGCTGGGAGGCACCTCGCCGGCGAGGATTCGACGCAACGTCCGCTCGTTGGCGGCGTTGGCCTGCGGCGCCCAGAACGGAAAGGGGGCGCTGCGGCCGAACAGCGACTCCGACGCGAAGCCGGTCATCTGCGCCAGCGCGCGGCTGACGTAGCGGATCACGCCGTGCGGATCGAGCACCGCCAGTCCGGTCGCCTGCGAATTCTCCATCGCCCGTCGCAAGGCCGTCTCGGCGAGCAGCGCGCGATCGATGCGGTGCAGCCGCGTCGTGTAGCGCGCCAATGCGCCGAGGGCGGCAGCGACGGCCAGTGCAAGCACCGCGGCGACCCAGGACAGCGCGTCAGCCGGGAAGATGGCCTGCCGCCGATACGCGCGGGCATTCAGGCGGATGTCCTTGGGCAGCGGCGAAAGCGCGGTGGCGTAGGTTGGCGCTCCCGCGGGCGGCGCCGTCAGGCTGCTGGCCACTACCAGGCGCCCGTCGCGCTCGATCGTGAAGCGGTAGCGCTCGAGCATCTCGGGCGTCACGCCGGTGCGCAGCAGTTCACGCAGCGACACCAGTGCGACCAGCACGCCTTGCGGACGGTCGGCCAGCGCCACGGGGATCAGCAGCGCCAGTGGCGCCGCGTCGTCGCGCAACTGATCGAGCAGCGTGAAGCGGGCCAGCGACGACGCTGCGGTCTGCTTGACGAGCACGTGCAACTCGGGCAGCGCGTCCGGCTCCCAGCCGGGGCCGTACACGAAATTCTTCACCGTCGGCCATAGCGCGCGGCCCTTGTCGTCGACGCTTGCCAGCAGCATCAACTCGGGCTTGTTGTCGATCAACTCGCTGGCCAGCGCTTCGAAGCGCCGCTGATCAACGGCGCCGGCGCCGACCTCGAGGGCAATGACCGACAGCGCTTCGCGCACCAGCAGCAGCCGCGCGCTCAGGCTCTGCGCGGTCGAATCGGCATCGCGCTGCAGCGCCTCGCGCTGCAACTGGCGGTCCTCGGCGACCATCGCCGCGATCAGCGCCGCCAGCAGTGCCGCGACGAGGATCGTGACGACGAACGGCAGATACGGCCACGGGCCAAGCCGCCGCGACGGCGCTTCGGCCAGGGCGGCAAAGGTGTTGGACAACGACCGGGTCGGCTCTGAACTCACCGATGTTCAATCCTGGCCGGCGCGTGAACGCGGCTTCCATCCTGCGAGCGGCCATATTAAGGTGACTCGCGCGATTGCAGCCTGGTGGCCCGAACAGGGCCGCAGCGATGAAGGCGGCGCGGGGGAGCGGGTCAGCGAAGTGAGGTTCGCGCCTAGAGCGTTCCTTATCATGAAACGATAGCCCATTATTTGAAAGAAAATCAGCGGCCGGGTAAATTGCGCGCCTTCGCCTGTACAGATCCACGGCACTCGGCTTCGGCAGGAAGCCGGGCGAACAGAACATCGAAGGAGACGAGTGATGTCCGCAGTTCCGAATCTATTGGCGGCGAACGATCCTGACCAACTGGAGACCCAGGAATGGCTCGATGCGCTCGAAGTCGTCCTTGAGCGCGAGGGCCGGCATCGCGCGCACTTCCTGCTCGAGAAACTGGTCGAGAAAGCGCGGCTGTCGGGCGCCTACATCCCGTTTTCGGCCAACACGGCCTACCTGAACACGATCCCGGCGCACCTGGAGGAACATTCTCCGGGCGACGCCACGCTCGAGGAGCGCATCCGCTCGTACATCCGCTGGAACGCGATGGCGATGGTGGTGCGCGCCAACCGAGGCGAGGGCGACCTCGGCGGCCACATCGCCAGCTACGCGTCGGTCAACACGATGATGGAGGTGGGCTTCATGCACTTCTGGCGCGCGCCAACAGCGGAGTTCGGCGGCGACCTGATCTACATCCAGGGCCACTCGGCGCCCGGCGTCTACGCGCGCGCCTTCCTCGAAGGGCGACTGACCGCGGAGCAACTGTCGAACTTCCGCCGCGACGTCGACGGCAAGGGCGTTACCTCGTATCCGCACCCGAAGCTGATGCCGGATTTCTGGCAGTTTCCGACGGTGTCGATGGGGCTGGGGCCGATCGCTGCCATCTACCAGGCGCGCTTCCTGAAATACCTGCACAACCGCGGCATCGTCGATACCTCGGGTCGCAAGGTGTGGTGCTTCTGCGGTGACGGCGAGATGGACGAGCCGGAATCGCTTGGCGCGATCGGCATGGCGGCGCGCGAAAACCTCGACAACCTGATCTTCGTCATCAACTGCAACCTGCAGCGGCTCGACGGACCCGTGCGTGGCAACGGCAAGATCATCCAGGAGCTCGAAGGCGGCTTCCGCGGCGCCGGATGGAACGTCATCAAGCTGATCTGGGGCTCGTACTGGGATCCGCTGCTGGCGCGCGACCGCGACGGCGTACTGCGGCACGTGATGGAAACGACCGTCGACGGCGAATACCAGAACTACAAGGCGAACGACGGCGCGTTCGTGCGCAAGCACTTCTTCGGCAAGGATCCGCGCCTGCTCGAGATGGTTTCACGGATGTCGGACGACGACATCTGGCGCCTGAACCGCGGCGGCCACGACCCGCACAAGATCTACGCCGCTTACATGGCCGCGACCAAGCACCAGAAGCAGCCCACCGTGATCCTGGCCAAGACCGTCAAGGGCTTCGGCATGGGCAAGGTCGGCGAGGGCAAGAACCCGACGCACCAGCTGAAGAAGCTCGACGACGACGCGGTGCGCGAGTTCCGCGACCGCTTCCGTATCCCGGTGCCCGACGACAAGCTCGGCGACGTGCCGTTCTACAGGCCGGAGCCGAACTCCGACGAGATGAAGTACCTGCTCGAGCGGCGCCGCGCGCTCGGCGGCTTCCTGCCGCAGCGTCGCCGCGCGGCCGATGAAAAGCTGGAAGTTCCGGGGCTCGACGCGTTCAACGCGATCCTCGAGCCGACCGCAGAAGGACGCGAAATCTCGACCACGCAGGCGTTCGTCCGTTTCCTCACCCAGCTCGTGCGCGACAAGGAAGTCGGCAAGCGGGTCGTGCCGATCATTCCGGACGAGGCGCGCACCTTCGGCATGGAAGGCATGTTCCGCCAACTGGGCATCTTCAGCCAGCAAGGACAGCTGTACGAGCCGGTCGACCGCGACCAGGTGATGTACTACCGCGAGGACCAGGCCGGCCAGATCCTCGAGGAGGGCATCAACGAGGCCGGCGCGATGGCCGACTGGATCGCCGCGGCGACGTCGTACTCGACCAACAACCGGCAGATGATTCCCTTTTACATCTTCTACTCGATGTTCGGTTTCCAGCGCATCGGCGATCTGGCTTGGCTCGCCGGCGACATGCAGGCGCGCGGCTTCCT
>JBFGOX010000113.1:0-7819 GCA_041565015.1 Burkholderiaceae bacterium | reverse complement strand
CGATGCGGTTGTCGAACGGCTGGGCATACAGCCCGGCGATCGGGATCGCAGCGACGCCGTGCTGGCGCACCAGTCGTTCGGCGAACTGCGCCTCGGGTTCGTCGGCCACGGCGCTGTAGTCGGCCAGTACGAAGTAGGTTCCGGGACAGGGCAGCGGTCGCAATCGCGTCGGCGCCAGGCCGGCCACAAAAAGGTCGCGCTTGGCCTGGTAGAAGGCCGGCAGCGATTCGTAGTGCGCCGGCTGCTCGAGAAAGCGCGCCAGCGCGTGCTGTGCCGGCGTGTTCACCGCGAAGACCATGAACTGGTGCACCTTGCGCAGTTCGGCGGTCAATGGCGGCGGCGCGCAGCAGAAACCGACCTTCCAGCCGGTGGTGTGGAATGTCTTGCCGAAACTGGAAATCACGAACGTGCGGGCGGCAAGTTCCTCGGAGCGGGCCAGCGACTGATGCGCCTTGCCGTCAAAGACGACGTGCTCGTAGACCTCGTCGGACAGCAGCAGCACGTGGCTGTCGCGAACGATGCCGTGCAGCGCGACCAGATCGGCGGCGTCCAGGCAGTAGCCGCTGGGATTGTGCGGGAAGTTCAGCATGATCAGGCGCGTGCGGTTCGTGATCGCCGCGCGGACGCGCTCCCAGTCGGGCGCGTAGCCGCGCCGGTGATCGAGCGGCACGTAAACGGGCACGCCGCCCGCGAGCACGATCGACGGCACGTAGCTGTCGTAGGTCGGCTCGAGCACGATCACCTCGTCGCCGGCGCGCACGACCGCGAGCACCGCGGCCATGATCGCCTGCGTGGCGCCCGCGGTGATCGTGATCTCGCTCTCGGCGTCGTATGGGTGGCCGTACAGCCGCGCGTTTCTGCGCGCGATCGCGTCACGCAACGCCGGCACGCCCGCCATCGGTGCGTATTGATTGTGACCGGCCGCCACCGCTTGGGCGAGCAGGGCCTGCAGTCCGCTGTCGCAATCGAAGTCCGGAAAACCCTGCCCGAGGTTGACCGCGCCGTGGCGCGCCGCCAGCGCCGACATCACGGTGAACACGGTCGTGCCGACGCCAGGCAGTTTGCTGTCGATCCGCATCGGGGGGCTTTTCGGGTTCATCGTCCGCTAGCGGCCGTTTCGATCTCACACTGTATCGCTGCCGCGCGCGACGACCATCGTACGTCAGGCTGACCGCCTGTCCTGTACAGTGCCGCCCCAGCAGCTCGCGTCGCGCGGAGGCGGCGAGCGCGAAAAGACAATCTGCAATGCTGAACCGCGGTCAGACCGTTTCGTTGCGGCGGGCGCAGCCGGCCGACGCCAAGCGCGCCTACGAGTGGCTGGCGCTGTCGGAACTGACGCCGCTCGCGCTCGGTCCCCCTGTCTATCCCGATCTGCCGGTGCCTTCGCGTGCGGCGTTTGACGCGCGCTATCCGGCAGCGCTGTTCGACCGTGGCAATCCCTATGCCGGCCGGGCGCTCATCATCGGCACCGATGCCGAGGATGTCGGCGTTCTCGTCTACCGCAGCGTGTACCTGCTGCAGGGTGCGGTCGAACTGGAACTGTGGCTGGCCGAAAAGCGCTTCTGCGGCCGCGGCTTCGGCTCGGAGGCGCTGCGGCTGGCCTGCCGCTGGCTGCATGACGAACTGGGCGTCGATACCTTCGTGCTGCGGCCGTCGCGGCGAAACGTCCGGGCGCTGCGTGCGTTCCGGCGCGCGGGGTTCAGGTCGATCCAGGCTGCGACGGATCTGGTACTGGGCGACCTCGGTCTGGGAAGGCATCCGGCGCGCGACAACGAACTGATGCTGCTCAGGATGCCGCCGCCTGCGGCGACACTGCATCCGCAGGACGGCTGCACCTACGTCTTTCTCGATACCGAATTCACGCATCTGCTGCAGCCCCAGCTGATCAGTGTCGGCGCAGTGGCCACCGACGGCAACGCCTTCTACTGCGAGATCAGCGGCTGGCCGCGCGAGCAGGCGAGCGATTTTGTCGTCCGGCAGGTGCTGCCGCTGCTCGACGGCGACGCGGTCCCGTATTCGACAGCGGCGCAGGCTTTCGCAAGCTGGCTGGGCGAGCGCGCAGCACGCCCGGTCATCGTGATCACCGACTCGGCCTATGACCGCTGGGCGCTCGCCGGCCTGCTTGGCGGCGAAGCGCTGCCGGATGGCATGTGCTGGCAGCGAGTGCCGTTGCCCTACGAGCGGCTCGATGCGGTCGTGGCGGCGATGGGCCTGCGCCGCCATCACGCGCTCGACGATGCGCGCGGACTGCGCCACGCGCTCCTGCATCGCGCCGCATAGGTCTGCGCCGCACCGGTTTACGCGCCCGCGCAGGGTGCCGGCAGCCGCTGCATGACCATCGCCGGTGTGCAGATGGCCAGGCCGGAGGCCGCCGCGCGCCGGGCCAGTTGCAGCAAGGTCTTGTCCCGTGTCAGCAGCGCGTCTGCCTGCGCGCTGAAGGCGGCGTCGAGGAACTTCTGGTCGTCGGGGTCGGCGCAGGCGAGCGGCGCCGTTCGCACGGCGGCGATCGGTTCGCTGCAGGCTGCCCAGCGCGCCAGCAGGCGTTCGCGGGCCGATTCGTCGAGACCGAAGCGGTGGCGTGCGATCACCTCGGCGAGTTCCGCATCGCAGGCTGCGCTGCGCAGCGCTCGCCATTGCCGGGCCTCGAGCGCCGCGCGCAGCGGCCGCACCGAAGGTTCGTCGAACAGCCACAGATCGAGCAGCACGTTCGTGTCGAGGACGAAGCACGGTGCCTGCGGCACGTTCCTGCGCATAGCAGGACCGCAGCGCCCTGCACACGGCCGCCACGCAGGGCGGCGAGCGCGTCGTTCGCCTGCGCCAGCGGGTAGATCTGCACCTGAGTGCGCACCGGCACCTTCGGGGCCAGCGCCAGAAACTGCTCCGCGTCCTCGCGTGTCAGATTGGCCACCGAACGAACGATCCGCTCGCCCCACAGGATGTCGTACGGAAAAGCCGGAATCTCGCTCATGTGGATGCCGCCGCAAACCACGGTGCCGGCCTTGCGGGTCGCGCGCAGCGCGGCCGGCACGAGGCTGCCGACCGGGGCGAAGATCACGGCCGCATCGAGTGGTTCGGGCGGCGCGGCCGTCGAATCACCGGCCCAGGCACAGCCCAGCGAAAGCGCGAATGCCTGGCCCTCAACATCGCCGGGGCGCGTGAACGCGAAGACACGACGGCCCTGCCAGATCGCCAGTTGAGCGATCAGGTGGGCCGCAGCGCCGAAGCCGTAGATGCCGAGCACGCGCGCGTCGTCGGTGAAGCGCAGAGCGCGGTGGCCGATCAGGCCGGCGCACAGCAGCGGCGCCGCGTGCGCATCGTCGTAGGCATCCGGCAGGTGGAACACGTAGGCGGCGTCGGCCAGCATGTACTCGGCGTAGCCGCCATCGCGCGTGTAGCCGGTGAACTCCGGCGCGTCGCACAGGTTTTCACGCCGGGCCACACACTGGCTGCAGCGACCGCAGGTCGCGCCGAGCCAGGGCGCGCCGATGCGATCACCGACACGGAAGCGCTCGACGCCCGGACCGGCCTCGACGATGCGGCCGACCACTTCGTGGCCGAGCACCAGCGGCAGTTTCGGCTGCGTCAGTTCGCCGTCGGCGATGTGCAGGTCGGTGCGACAAACGCCGCAGGCACCGATCTTCACCAGCACTTCGCCGGCGGCCGGATCGCGCAATTCGATCGTCTCTGCCTGCAGCGGCTGCCGTGGCGTTCGCAGGATCATGGCCTGCGCCGGGCGCATCGATGCTTGCCTTCAGTCGCTGTACGCGTGCGCCTGCAACTGCTCGAGGGAGACGACGTCGAGCGCCTTCTCGTGCGTGGCGGTCAGCAGCACCTTCGGCGCCACGCCGGCCTCGAGCGCCTCTTTCCAGCGGCTGACGCACAGGCACCAGCGATCGCCGGCATTCAGGCCGGGGAATCCGAACTCGGGCCGCGGCGTGACCAGGTCGTTGCCGCGCCGGCGGGAAAAATCGAGAAACTCTGCCGTCATCACCGCGCAGACCGTGTGCGAGCCGATATCCTGCGGGCCGGTGTGGCAGTAGCCGTCGCGATAGAAGCCGGTGCGCGGCGATGTGCAGCAGCAGGCCAGCGGCGTGCCGAACACGTTGCGGGCCGACGACGGAAAGGCCGGATCGCGCATCGGCTCAGTGGCTCCGGCGCGCCTGTACCGACGATTCAACCCAGGCGACCAGCTGGTCGAGCACGTCGGCAGTGGCCTCGGCGAATGCCTTGACCGCGGCGGGCGCATTTGCCTCGGCGATTGTCGGCGCCGCGGCGAAGCGGGCCGTGGCGACGCGATTGCGGTCGCGCCGGTCGATCAGTTCGGCGCGCAGCGCCAGCTGCGCCCGGCCGGGCGTGCTGCCGGCGTCATGGAACATCTGCTCGACCGTCAAGGTGAGCAGCCAGTCGGACTGCGCCGGCCGGCCGAGCTGCGTGACGGCGGCAAACGCGCCGCGCGCCTCGAGCCGTTCCTGCGCCAACTGCGCGAGCCGGCGCGTCGGCCGCTCGGTCCAGGCTGCCAGCTGGTACAGCGATCGCTCGCCAGGCTGGCGCGAGTACACCATCGAGGTCGAGTCGGTCAGCGGATCGCCGCTGATGCCGTGCACCGTCAGCGTTTCCTTTGCGCCGGCACCCGATGGCGAAGCCGGCCGGGCATCTTCGAGCACGAAGTAAGTGATGCCCGGCGCATCGCGGGCGCCGATGCCGACGGTGACGCAGCCGGCCAGCAGGCCCGAAAGGACGACCGCGACGCTCGTGCGCCATGGCTTCATGGCAGCTTTTCGCCGGGGCCGAGCCGCGAGCGCTCGGGACCGAGAAGCGCCGCGCGCGGGTCGTTGAAGCGGTCGAGCGAGCGCTGTATCGCTTGCAGGCTGCTGCGCAGTTCGCCGACCGCGACCAGCAACTGATCGTCGATATTGGCGGCGCTGACATCGATGCGGCGCGCTGCAGCGGCCGTCTGCGATTCCAGCGCGACGAGCGTCTGCGTGACCTGCGCCACCGCCCGCCTGGTTTCCGCGGCAGTCCCGCGCAACTCGCCGATCAGCGTGCGCGTGTCATCGACCGTCGCCGCCGCGCCTTCGCCAAGCCGCTCGGTGGTGGCCGCGATCTGGGTGGCCGTGCGGCGGAATTCGCGCGCGGCACCGCCAATCTCGGCCAGCGTTCTGTCGACGCCTGCGAGGCCCCGGTTCAGGTCGCGCGTAAGCACGCGCAGGTTGGCCAGCGTTTCGGTGACGGCAAGCCGGTTCTCGGACGTGAACATCCGATTCACGTTGCTAAGGACTTCGCCGGCCATTTCGCCGAGTTCGTTGACGCGGCCCGTGATCTCGGCCAGATCGGAACGCCCCTCGGCGATGACCGGATAGCGTTCGCTTTCCGCCACCCGTGTGAGCGGCGGTCCGGGCGGTTCGCTCGTCACCAGCCTGATCTGCGCGATGCCGGTGACGAAGTTGCGGGTAATCACGGCAACGGTGTTCTCTCGAACCGGCGCCTGGCGGTCGACGCGCACGTCGACGCGGGCCCGATTGACCCGATCGATCGCCAGGCGGTAATCGAGCACGTGGCCGACGACGATCCCGCGCATGTTGACGTCGGCGCCGACCGCGAGTCCGTCGAGCGCCTGCTCCTCGAAGTGGATCGTGTAGCGGGCGAAATCACGCTCCGCGCCGGTGCGCTTGAGCCAGATCACCGAGGCGACCAGTGCTGCGATCAGCGCCAGCACGGCGGCGCCAACGTAGGTGTACTTGGCTTCAGCTTCCATCGCGCGGTTCAGAGGCGTCGTCGAGCATTGTACGGATCGCGAAATACGAACGGACCCAGGGATGATCGAGCCGCGCCACCTCGGCCACCGGTCCGTCGGCCAGCACGCGACCTTCGGCCAGCACGATCAACCGGTCGACCACCGTCAGCAGCGTGTCCAGATCGTGCGTGACCAGGAACACGGTGATGCCGAGGTCGTCGACCAACGAACGCACCAGCGCGTCGAATGCGCGGGCCGTGGTCGGATCGAGCCCCGAGGTGGGTTCGTCGAGAAACAGGATCTCGGGCTCGAGGGCAAGCGCGCGCGCCAGCGCCGCGCGTTTGCGCATGCCGCCGGACAACTCGCTCGGCATCTTGGTCGCCGCCTCGCCGGGCAGCCCGGCCTGCGCCAGCCGTAGCCGAACGAGTTCGTCGCGCAGTCTCGGCGTGATGTCGGTGTGCTCGGCCAGCGGCACGGCAACGTTCTGCGCCACCGTCAGCGAAGAGAACAACGCGCCGTCCTGGAAAGTCATGCCGAAACGGCGGCGCGCGGCCGCGACTTGCGCGGTGGGCGCACGCCACATGTCGGTGCCCAGCACGCGCACGGTGCCCTCGGTCGGCCGGTGCAGTCCGATGATCTCGCGCAACAGTACCGACTTGCCGGTGCCCGAGCCGCCGATCAGTGCGGCCAGCGTACCCGGCGCCACCGTGAACGAGACGCCGTCGTGCACGGTGCTCGATCCGAAACGGGTGACGATGCCGTCGACTTCGATCACCGGCGTCGCCGGCGGCGCGGTCATCGCTCGGGTGATCCGAAATCCAGGCGCCCGGCACGCCGCGCGCCCCGTCCCTCTTGGCGGGCGAGAGGGCCGGCGACCATCAGATGCCGAGCTCCTGGAACAGGACCGCGAAGGCCGCGTCGAGCAGGATCACCGAAACGATGCTCTGCACGACGGTCGACGTTGTCGCCAGTCCGACGGCGCGGGTGTCCCGGCCGACATGCATGCCCATCCGGCAGCCGACCACGGCAATGGCCAGCGCGAACACCGGCGTCTTGGCCAGTCCGGCCCAGACGTGCTTGATGTCGAGCGCGCTGTGCAACCGTTCGGCGAATGCCGCCGGCGCAATGCCGAGCATGGCATCGGCGACCAGCGCCGCGCCCGCCAGGCCGGCGACCAGCCCGATGAAGGCCAGCAGCGGCAACGCGAGCAGCAGGGCCAGTACGCGCGGCACGACCAGCACCTGCATCGGCGACAGGCCCAGCGTGCGGATGGCATCGATTTCCTCGGTCAGCCGCATCGAGCCGAGTTGCGCGGTGAACGCCGCGCCCGAGCGGCCGGCGATGATCGTGGCGACGATGATCGGCGCGAATTCGCGCGCCATGCCGATGCCGACGCCGTCGACGACGAAGATGTTGGCGCCGTACTTCTCGGCCTGCAGGCCGAGCAGGTAGGCAAACACCACGCCGATCAGCAGCGTGACCAGCACCACCACCGGTATCGCGTTCAGGCATGCCTGTTCGAGCTGAACGGTCAGCTCGCGCAGTCGCAGCCGCCGTGGCGCCAATGCGAGTTCGGCGAACGCGGCCAGGGTGGCGCCGAAGAAACTCAGATGGTCAGCGCCCTGCGCGTAGATGAACGTTGCCTTTTCGCCGATGGTGCCGAGCCAGCTGCGCTGCTTCAGCAGTGGCGCGGCGGAGATGCCGGCCTGGCGCTTCAGCACGTCGTCGACCACGCGCTGGTGGTGCGCGGCGAGTCCTTGCCAGCGGATCGCCTCCGCGCCGATGCCGGCCGCCTCGAGCGCGCGCAGCAGCGCGAGCGCAGCGGCCGAATCGAGGGCAGTCAGCGCCTGGCCGTCGATCGTCAGCGGCGCCTGCGGCTGCAGCGCGCCGAGGGTGGGCCAAAGCGTCGGCAGGTCGGCCAGCCGCCAAGATCCGCCGAGCGCAAGTCGCCTGCCGTCCTCGTGTCGCGTGACCGTGCTGCTTGCCGCGGCTTCCATCGTCATGCCGTTCGCACCAAGAGGTCAGCGCGCAGCGGAAAAGTCGACGCGTCGCTTGCGCAGGTGGCCGGCGTCGGGATCGCCGCTG
>JBFGOX010000112.1:0-7869 GCA_041565015.1 Burkholderiaceae bacterium | reverse complement strand
TGTCTCAGGACGGTTGTCGACGTGTCCTCAGAAGGGGATGTCGTCGTCCATGTCGGCGATGTTCGGCGCGGGCTTCGACGAGGACGGCCGAGTTGCCGGTTCGCGGCCGCTCGCGGCGCGCGGGGCGGCACCCGCGTCGTCGAAGTCGCCGCCCGCCGATGGGCCCGAGCGCGAACCGAGCATCTGCATGCGCTCGGCGCGGATTTCTGTCGTGTAGCGCTCGTTACCGTCTTTGTCGGTCCATTTGCGGGTTTGCAGCCGCCCTTCGACGTAGACCTGCGAGCCCTTCTTGAGGTACTCGCCGGCGATTTCCGCCAGCCGGTCGAAGAACACGACGCGGTGCCACTCCGTCTTCTCCTGTTTTTCGCCGGAGGTCTTGTCCTTCCACGTGTCGGTCGTCGCGATCGAGACGTTGGTAATCGCTGCTCCGTCCGGGCTGTAGCGCGTCTCCGGGTCGCGGCCGAGATTGCCGACCAATATCACCTTGTTAACCGAAGCCATCGCCTTCCTCCGCCGGATGGGCAAGCGCCGATGTGCGCCGCCGACAATTTCCCGGCGGATGATACCGACCGCGCAGACGGCCTCAGCGAACCGGCGACGGCGCCACCGGGCCGCCGCTGCCAACACGCAATGGAATTTCGCGCAGGCGAAGCGCCAGCACGAACCACAGCGCCATGGTCGCCGCAGCGAATACGAATACGCTGCCCGTGCCGACATACTCGGCCAGCCAGCCGCCAATTCCGGCGCCAACGGCCATTCCGATCGACTGCGTCGTGTTGTAGATGCCCAGCGCCAAACCCCTGGCCGAGACCGGAGCCAGCCTTGACGTCAAGGACGGGAAACTGGCCTCCAGGATGTTGAACGCAATGAAGAAGACGAGCATCCACGCGGCCAGCGCCGCCAATGACGGCGCCAGCCAGCGCATTCCAAGCTGCACGACGACCATCAGCGCGGAGGCAGCCAGCAGCAGCCAGCGCATTCGGCCGTGCCGCTCGGCGACCATGATCGGTGGCAGCATCAGGGCAAACGACAGCAGCACCGCCGGTAGGTAGATCTTCCAGTGCTGCGGCAGCGGTAGCCCAAGCTCGACAAGGAGCACGGGCACGACGACAAACATGGCCATTTGCACGGCGTGCAGGGAAAAGATCCCGAGGTTCAATCGAAGCAACTGTGGATCCAGCGCGACCTTGCGCCAGTGCGCGGGGCCTTCGTGCGCGATCTTCGGCGGCGCCGGCGGCGCGACCCAGAGGACGACCGCAATGCCGGCAATGGCGAGGGTGCCGGTCAACGCAAAGAGCCCGCCCAGGCCGATCGCCGCGTACAGCAATGGTGCGGATACCAGCGACAGCGCAAAGGTCAGCCCGATTGACGCGCCAACAACCGCCATCGCCTTGGTGCGGTGTTCGTCGCGCGTCGAATCGGCTATGAAGGCCGTCACTGCTGCAGATATGGCGCCAGCGCCCTGCACAGCGCGACCGACGATCACCCACAGAATCTCTGAGGCCGCCGCCGCGATGAAGCTGCCGAGCGCGAACACCAGGAGTCCGGCAACGATGACCTGCTTGCGGCCGTAGCGGTCACTCGCCGCGCCCATCGGGATCTGCAAGACCCCCTGCGTCAGGCCGTAGATGCCCAGCGCGATGCCGACCAGCACCGCGTTGTCGCCACCCGGCATGCCGCGCGCATGAACGGCGAATACCGGCAGGATCAAGAACAGGCCAAGCATGCGCAGCGCAAAGATCGACGCCAGCGAGGCGCTGGCGCGGATCTCGCGCGCGGACATTCGGTTGGGATCGGTCATCGGACGGGCGTGCCGCCGCCGCGGTGGCTGCGCACAGCGGCACATTGGCGTGCGCCGACGTGCCATGGCTATAGTAACAAGTTGACCTTTCTGGCCGAGCATTGACTTGCCCGGCGGCCGAAACGCCCAATGGATTGGCTGCGCATCCGCGGCGCCCGCACGCACAACCTGAAGAACATCGACGTCGACCTGCCGCGCGGCAAGTTGGTCGTCATCACCGGCCTATCAGGTTCGGGCAAGAGTTCGCTCGCCTTCGACACGCTGTATGCCGAAGGACAGCGACGCTACGTCGAATCGCTGTCGGCCTATGCGCGCCAGTTCCTGCAGCTGATGGAAAAGCCCGACGTCGACCTGATTGAGGGCCTGTCGCCGGCAATCGCCATCGAACAGAAGGCCAGTTCGCACAACCCGCGTTCGACCGTCGGCACGGTCACCGAGATCCACGATTACCTGCGGCTGCTCTTCGCGCGCGTCGGTCAACCGCACTGTCCCGATCATCCCGACCAGGCGCTGGTCGCACAGAGTGTGGCGCAGATGGTCGACGCGGCGCTGGCCTTGCCAGCCGAGTCGCGCGTCGTCGTCCTGGCCCCTTTGGTCCGCGAACGCAAGGGCGAATTTGCCGAACTGTTCGACGACCTGCAGGCGCAGGGATTCGTGAGGCTGCGGGTCGATGGGGCGATCGTTGAAATGCAGGAGCGGCCGATATTGGCCCGCAACGAAAAGCACTCGATCGACGTCGTCGTCGACCGTCTGAAGGTGCGAGCGGAAGCGCGGAGCCGCTTCGCCGAATCGTTCGAGACCGCGCTGCGCGTCGGCCACGGCCGCGCGCTGCTGCTTGATACCGACAACGGCGCCGAACACCTCTTCTCGAACCGTCACGCCTGCCCGTTGTGCGCCTATTCGGCGCCAGACCTGGAACCTAGGCTGTTTTCGTTCAACAGCCCGAGCGGTGCCTGCCCGAGCTGCGACGGTCTGGGCCGCGTCGATTTCTTCGACGAGGAACGCGTCGTCGAGCATCCCGAACTTTCGCTCGCCGCCGGCGCGATTCCCGGCTGGGACCGCCGCAACAGCCATTATTTCCAGTTGCTCGCCTCGCTGGCCAAGCACGCGGGCGTCGAGATCGAACTGCCGTTCAACGAGTTGCCGCCGGCGTTCGCGCAGCAGGTGCTGCACGGCACCGGAGAGGAGGCGATCGCGTTCACCTACTCAGGGGACCGCGGCCGCAAGGTCACGCGCCGCCATCCGTTCGAAGGCGTGCTGCCGAACATGAACCGCCGCTGGCGAGAAACCGATTCGCCGGCAGTCCGCGAGGCACTGGGCAGACTGCGCAGTGCGCAGCCCTGTCCGGCCTGCGCCGGCACGCGGTTGCGCCGCGAGGCGCGTTTCGTATTCGTCGGCAGCGGCGGCCAGCGGCGCGCGATCTTCGAGATCGAACACACGCCGCTCGCCGACGCCCTTTCCTACTTCGACGCATTGCAAATGTCCGGCGCGAAGGGCGAGGTGGCGGCGCGCATCGTGCGCGAGATCGCCACAAGACTGCGATTCCTGAACGACGTCGGCCTGACTTATCTGACGCTCGATCGCGCCGCCGACACGCTGTCGGGTGGCGAGGCACAGCGCATCCGCCTGGCCTCGCAAATCGGTTCCGGGCTGACGGGCGTGCTGTACGTGCTCGACGAGCCGTCGATTGGCCTTCACCAGCGCGACAACGCGCGGCTGATCGCCACGCTGCAGCGATTGCGCGACCTCGGCAATTCGGTGCTGGTGGTCGAGCACGATGAGGACGCGATCCGTGCTGCCGATCACGTCATCGACATGGGGCCGGGCGCCGGCGTTCACGGCGGCGAGGTCGTCGCGGCCGGGACACCGTCCGAGATCGAGCGCGCGGCGGCCTCGTTGACTGGCGCCTACATGGCGGGCCGCCGTCGCATCGACGTACCGGCCGCACGCGTGCCACCGGGGCTGGATTGGCTGCGGCTGGCCGGCGCGCACGGCAACAACCTGAAGCACGTCGACGTCGAACTTCCCGTCGGTCTGCTGGTTTGCGTGACCGGCGTTTCGGGTTCCGGCAAGTCGACGCTGATAAACGACACGCTGGCCGCCGCCGTGGCGCGTAGCGTCTACGGCTCTGGCGCCGAGCCGGCACCGCATGCGTCGATTGAAGGGCTCGAATTTTTCGACAAGGTGATCCTCGTCGACCAGAGCCCAATCGGCCGCACACCGCGCAGCAATCCGGCGACTTACACGGGCCTCTTCACGCCGATCCGGGAGTTGTTCGCCGAGACCCCGATCGCGCGCGAACGCGGCTACGAAGCCGGCCGTTTCTCCTTCAACGTCAAGGGGGGTCGCTGCGAAGCCTGCCAGGGCGACGGCCTGATCAAGGTCGAGATGCATTTCCTGCCCGACGTCTATGTGCCCTGCGACAGCTGCCATGGCCGCCGCTACAACCGCGAGACGCTCGAGGTGCAGTACAAAGGCCGCAACGTCGCCCAGGTGCTCGACCTGACGGTCGAGGCTGCCGCCGATTTCTTCGGCGCAGTGCCCGTGCTCGCGCGCAAACTGGCGCTGCTTGCGGATGTCGGTCTTGGTTACCTGCGACTCGGCCAGAGTGCGATCACGCTATCCGGCGGCGAGGCGCAGCGCGTGAAGCTTTCCCTGGAGCTTTCCAAGCGCGACACGGGCCGCACGCTTTACGTGCTCGACGAACCGACGACCGGACTGCACTTCCACGACATTTCGCTGCTGCTGCGCGTGCTGCACCAGTTGCGCAACGCTGGCAACACGGTGGTGGTGATCGAGCACAACCTCGACGTGATCAAGACCGCCGACTGGGTGATCGACCTCGGCCCCGAAGGCGGCGACGGCGGCGGTTACATCGTTGCCGCGGGAACGCCGGAACAGGTCGCCGGTCATCCTGACAGCCACACCGGCCGCCACCTGCTCGCCGTGCTGACCCGCTTCGGCGACCGTCGCGCCGCGTGAAGCGCGCCGGCCGCCGCCTGACAGTAGCGAAACGCGAGACGGTCGAGCACATCGGCGTCACCGCCTGCGCGCATTGCGATCACCTCGCCCTCGTCGCCGATTGCCCGGCGACCGCAGCGACATTGACCGAGTTCGTGCCCTCCACCAGCACCTGCAGCGAGCGCTCTTGCGCTAGATCGTCGCGCACCGCTCGCATCTGCTGTTCGTACGTGCCGAGCTCGTCGAAGAAGTCGATCTGCGGCTCGAGATCGCGCAGGGCGCCTCGACGAATTCATTTCATTTTTCACTCAGCCGCAGTTCAGCCAGTTCAAGCGCCTCCTGAGGACCACGCAGCACCAACACATCGCCGACCTGCAGCACCAGTTCGGCAGCCGGATCGGCGCCGCGGATGCCGCGGCGTCTGACCGCGGTGACTTCGGCGCCAAGCGTTTCCAGTGCCAATTCCCCCAGCGAGTGACCTGCCGCCGCTGCGCCATCCTCGATCGCCACCGAATGCAGCCGCGCGTGCGCGTCGTCGTCGAACTCAACCGTGTCGTCGGCACCATGGAAATAGCCACGCAGGAAGCGGTAGCGTGAATCGCGCGCCTGGCGCACGCGACGCACGACACGGGCCAGCGGCACACCGAGCATCACCAAGGCGTGCGAACCGAGCATCAGGCTGCCCTCGAATACCTCCGGAACCACTTCGGTTGCACCGGCCTTCAGCAGCCGATCCAGATCGGTCTCGTCCTGCGTGCGCACGATGATCGGCAACTTGGGATTCAGTTCGTGCGCGAAATGGATCACTTTCAGCGCCGAGTGCGCGTCGTTGTAGCTGACCACCAGCGCCGCTGCCCGTGCCACGCCGGCAGCGACCAGCGTCTCGCGCCTTGCCGCGTCTCCGTAGACGACCGAGTCACCCGCGGCGGCGGCTTCGCGCACGCGGTCGGGGTCCAGATCGAGGGCAACATAGTTGATGTCCTCCTCGGCGAGCATGCGGGCAAGGTGCTGGCCGCTGCGGCCATAACCGGCGATGATCACGTGCTGCTCAACGGCCATCGAGCGGGCGGCGACCTTGTGCAGGTCGAGCGCGCGCTGCATCCATTCGGAGGCGACGAAACGCAGCGCAATGCGGTCGCTGAACTGGACCAGGAAAGGCGCGGCCAGCATCGACAGCAGCATCGCCGCCAGCACGATCTGCCGCAGCGTCGGGTCGAGCAGCGATGAGCCCTGCGCCAGCAGCACAAAGCCGAACTCGCCGGCCGTGCACAGGCCAAGCCCGGTGCGGATCGCAGTGCCGGCCGAAGCGCCGAGCAGCCGCGCCAGGCCGACGATCAGCGCACCCTTGAACGCCGTCGGGGCCAGCAATGCGAGCAGCACCCAGCCGAACTGCTCGAGGACGACATTCAGGTCGAGCAGCATGCCGATGGTGATGAAGAACAGCCCGAGCAGGACATCGCGGAATGGCTTGATGTCCTCCTCGACCTGGTGCCGGTATTCGGTTTCGGCAATCAGCATGCCGGCGACGAAACTGCCGAGCGCCAGTGAAAGTCCGGCGTGTTCGGTCATCCAGGCCAGTCCGAGCGCAATCAACAGCACGTTCAGGACAAACAGTTCATGCGCGCGGCGCTTGGCCACCAGATGCAACCAGCGGCTGACCATCCAGCGCCCGCCAGCCAGCAGCAGCGTCAGCAGGATCGCGGCCTTGACCATCGCCCAGCCGAGCGATTCGACCAGGTCCTCGGCATGCGCGGCCAGCGCGGGAATCACAACCAGCAGCGGCACGACGGCCAGATCCTGGAACAGCAGGACGCCGACCATTCGGCGCCCGTGCTCGCTCTCAAGTTCGAGCCTGTCGGCGAGCAATTTCATCAGGATCGCCGTCGACGACATCGCCAGCGTCGCGCCGAGCACGAATACCGCCGAAAGCGGCAGCGACCAGATGCGGCCAGCGATCCAGCCGCCTGCCATTACCACCACCACCGTCAGGACGACCTGCGCCATGCCAAGGCCGAAGACCAGGTTGCGCATGCTCTTGAGCTTCGGCAGCGAGAACTCGAGCCCGATCGAAAACATCAGGAAGACGACGCCGAACTCGGCCAGATAGCGGGTCTCCTGACTGTCGGGCACGAGGCCGAGCGCGTGCGGTCCGATCAGGATGCCGACGGCGAGATAGCCGAGCATCGGCGGCAGATTCAGCAGCCGAAAAACGACCACGCCAATCACGGCAGCCGCCAGCAGCAACAGCGTCAGTTCGAGAGCGGTGGGCATTGCGGAAAGGATTTGAGTGCGACGAGCAAGAGCCATGCCAGCCGCAGGTCTGCAGAGTATCATCGACCGAACTTTTGGCCGACCTGCGGTTGCTCGGCCGGCCTCTTGACATGTCATCGCCCCCCGTTTCCACTGCTCCTCGCCAAAACGCGCTCGAGCTGGCGCGCACGGTGCTCAGCATCGAGGCGCAAGCCGTCACGGCCCTGGCCAACCGGCTTGATGGCGGCTTCCTGCGCGCAGTCGAACTGCTGCTCAACTGCGGCGGCCGCGTCGTAGTCAGTGGCGTTGGCAAGAGCGGACATGTCGGCCGCAAGATCGCAGCGACCATGGCTTCCACCGGCACTCCGGCGATGTTCGTACATGCCGCCGAGGCCGCGCACGGCGACCTTGGCATGATCACGCGTGCCGACGTGCTCATGGCCCTGTCGTATTCGGGCGAGACAGCCGAGTTGCTGACCATCGTGCCGACGCTCAAGCGCGAAGGCACGCCGCTGTTGGCAGTGACCGGCAATGCGAACTCTTCACTGGCGCGGCACGCCGAGGTGCATCTCGACGTCCGAGTCGACAAGGAAGCATGTCCGCTCAACCTGGCGCCGACCTCCTCGACGACAGCCATGCTTGCCCTTGGCGATGCGCTGGCCGTGGCCTGCCTCGATGCCCGCGGTTTCGGGCCGGCGGATTTCGCGCGCTCGCACCCCGGCGGAGCCCTTGGCCGCCGCCTGCTGACCAAGGTGGAGGACGTGATGGCCAAGGGCGACGACATCCCCTCGGTACCGATCGGTGCCTCGGTGATGGAGGCGGTGCGCGAGATCTCGCGCAAGCGGCTCGGCATGACC
>JBFGOX010000111.1:0-7914 GCA_041565015.1 Burkholderiaceae bacterium | reverse complement strand
CGGGTCGTGGCGGACCACGCGCGGCGGCGGCACCACTTTGCCGCCGACCAGGTTGTCGGTCAGATCGAGCAGGCCGCGCAGGTAATCCTGGTAGCAGGCCACGCCCTCTTTCATGTAGGCCTCGCGATCGGTCGCCGGCGGCGCCTTCTTCAGCACGAAGCCGCCCTTCGAGCCCACCGGCACGATCACCGTGTTCTTGACCATCTGCGCCTTGACCAGGCCGAGGATCTCGGTGCGGAAATCCTCCTGCCGGTCCGACCAGCGCAGGCCGCCGCGCGCCACCTTGCCGCCGCGCAGGTGCACGCCCTCGAAGCGCGCCGAGTAGACGAAGATCTCGAACATCGGCTTCGGCTCGGGCAGGCCGGGCACCTTGCTCGGATCGAACTTGAACGACAGGTAGCTGCGCCGCTCGCCCTTGTCGTTGGTGCGCCAGAAGTTGGTGCGCATGGTCGCCTGGATCATCGCCACGAACTGGCGCAGCACGCGGTCCTCGTTGAGGTTCTCGACCTTCTCGAGTTCCTGCTCGATGGTCTTGACCTGCTGCGCTGCCGCTTCGGCGCGGCGCTCATCGCCGTCGCCGAATTCCGGATCGAAGCGCAGCCGGAACAGGTGCACCAGCATGCGCGCGATCGGCGCGTGCGCGTTGAAGCTGCCCTGGATGAACGCCGGCGTAAGCGCGAAGCCGACCTGCCGCAGATACTTGGCGTAGGCGCGCAGCACCATGACTTCTTCGGCCGACAGCGCCGCGCGCAGCACCAGACGGTTGAATTCGTCGTTCTCGATCTGGCCGCTGAACACCTGCAGGAACGCGTCCTCGAACAGCGGCCGCACGGTGTCGACCTCGAAGTCCTCGGTCGACAGCGCGAGCAGTTCGAAATCGTGCACCCACATCTGCGCGCCGTCGGCCGGCTGCACCTGCGCCGGATGCTCGGTCATCACGCGCACGCCCATTCGCTCGAGCATCGGCAGGCTGTCCGACAGCACCACCGGTTCGCCGGCGCGGTAGATCTTGAAGCCGAGCGTGCCGGCAGGCGCGCCAAGCGGCCGGTACAGCTTGACGGCGATCTGGCCGGCGGCAAGCGTCTCGAGCTTGCGGATGTCGGCCACCGCCGAGCGCGGCGCGGTGCGCTCGCGATAGCCGCTCGGGAAGGCGCGCTGCCAGCGCTTGAACCACTTCAGGCCGCGGCCCTCGCCCTCGGCCTCGACCAGCGCCTCGGCCAGCTCGTCTTCCCAGCGACGCGAGGCAGCGGCCAGTTTCGTCTCGAGTTCGCGGCGGTCGACCGCCGGCACCTGGCCCGGAGTGGTCCGGATCGTGAACAGGACGCGGGCCAGGATGTCGTCGGTCAGCAGCACGTCGAACTCGTTGCCGGTGCCGGCGAACGCCTGCATCAGGATGTCCTGAAACTTCACCCGCATTTCGGTGCCGTAGTTTTCACGCGGCACGTAGATCATGCAGGTGACGAAGCGCTCGAAAGGATCGCGGCGGATGAACAGCCGCAGCCGCTGCCGCTCGCCGAGCTGCAGGATGCCGAGCGCGGTTTCGTACAGCTCGTCGACGCTGATCTGGAACAGCTCGTCGCGCGGATAGCCTTCGAGGATATGCACCAGGGCCTTGCCCAGATGGCTGTCCGGCGCCAGGCCGGCACGCGCGATGACCGCCGAGACTTTGCCGCGCAGCAGCGGAATGTCGACCACGCGCGCGCTGTAAGCGGTCGAGGTCAGTAGGCCGAGGAAGCGATGCTCGCCGATCACCTTGCCATCGGCCGAGAACCGCTTGACGCCGATGTAGTCGATGTAACCCTGCCGGTGCACGGTGGCGCGCGCGTTGGCCTTGGCCAGGATCACCAGCGGCGTCGGCGCATGCGCCAGTGCGCGCGCCTGCTTCGGCAGCGCGGCAAAACTGCCCGAGACCTGCTCGGATCCGGTCTCGCGCAACACGCCCAGCCCGCTGCCGGAGACGTTCTTCAGCGTGTCCTCGCCGCCCTCGACCACCAGGTCCTGGCAGCGATAGCCGAGCAGCAGGAAGTTGCCGGCGGCCAGCCATTCGAGAAACGCCCGCGTCTCGGCGACTTCGCCCTGCGCCGCCGCCGGCACGCGTGCATCGAGTTCGGACACCGCGTCGATCAGCCGCGCCAGCATCTTCTTCCAGTCGGAAGTCGTCGAGCGCACGTCGCCGAGAATGCGTTCGATGCCGGCTGCCAGTTCCGCGCGGCTGTCGGCGTCGACCAGCCGGTCGACCTCGATGTGCATCCACGACTCGCGCCCTGCGTCAGGCTTCTCGTTGCGCGGCCACACGCCGGTGAGCACGCCCGAGGCGTCGCGCGCGACCGCGAAAACCGGGTGCACGCGCAGGTGCAACGTCAGGCCCTGCCGGTTGGCCTCCATAGTGACCGAATCGACGAGGAACGGCATGTCGTCGTTGACGACTTCGATCACGGTGTGCCGCACGGCCCAGCCGTGTTCGGCCGCGCTCGGCGAGAACACGCGCACGCGCGGCGTGCCCGGCGTGCGCACGCGGCCGAGTTCCCAGTGCGACAGCGCCGCGCCGGCCAGGTCCTCGGGGCTGCGCGTGGCGATGTCGTCCGGATCGACCTGCCGGTAATACTCGCGGACGAAGACCTCGATCAGATCACGTTCGGCGGCCGCGACCTTCTGCTTTGCATGCGCCACCGCCGCGGACATGCGTTCTTCATGCACCGCGCGTTCCGGCTTGTTCATCGGTGTCTCCTTGTGGTCTGCTTTATCCGACGCCCAAGTATGCACCTCGATGCGGGGCGCTGCCGGCCCCCGCACGGCCACTAGACTGAGTCAAATGATCGGGAAATATCGCGACCGGCGTTGGGTGTTCGTCGACGTGGAGACGACCGGCGCATCGCCGGCGCGCGAACGCGTGACCGAAGTCGGCGTCGTCACGGTCGACACCGACGGCGATGCGCAGCGGGTGAGCGAATGGTCGACGCTGGTCAATCCGGGAGTCCCGATCCCGGCGGAGATCCAGTGGCTGACCGGCATCACCAACGAGATGGTGCGCGACGCGCCGCCTTTTGCCGACATCGCCGAGACGCTGTACGACCGGCTGAGCGAGGCGGTCTTCGTCGCCCACAATGCGCGCTTCGATCACGGCTTCCTGAAGTCGGAATTCGCACGCGTTGGTGTCGACTGGCGTGCCGCCACACTGTGCACGGTGCGGCTGTCCCGTCTGCTGTACCCGGACCGCGGCCCGCATTCGCTCGATGCGATTGTCGCGCGCTTCGGACTCGACGGCGAGCAGCGACATCGCGCGCTCGGGGATGCGCGTGTGCTGTGGCGGCTGCTGCAGCGGTTGCTCGAACGGCACGGCGTCGCGGAAATCGAACTGGCCGTCGACCGACTGCTTGCGCGGCCGAGCACGCCGCCGGCGCTGCCGCCGCAGCTGCTCGACGAGATACCGCACGAGCCCGGCGTCTACTGCCTTTACGGCGCCAATGCGCACCCGATCTATATCGGCAAGAGCGTCGATCTGAAGCAGCGCGTGCTGGCGCACTTCGGCCGCGATCACGCCACCGGCACCGACCTGCGGCTGTCGCAGGAAGTGCAGCGCATCGACTGGGAGGTCACCGCCGGCGAAACCGGCGCGCTGCTGCGCGAGGCCGAACTGGTCAAGACGCGGCTGCCGGCGCACAACATCGCGCTGCGGCGGCGACTTCAGCAGGTGTTCTGCACGCTCGACGCCGAGGCACGTCCATGCTTTCTGCCGGCCGCCGCCGCGCCGCTCGATCGGCTGCACGAACACTACGGCCCGTTTTCTTCGCGGCCGGCGGCCCGCCGCACGCTGCAGGAACTGGCAGCCGAGCATGGGTTGTGCCTGAAGCTGATGAAGCTCGAAGGGCGCGCGCGCCGCGCCGCGGCCGACGCGCCCTGCTTCAACTGGCAGATCCGGCGTTGCCGCGGCGCCTGCGTTGGTGCCGAGTCGGCCGAGTCGCACGCGGGTCGCGTGCGTGAACTGCTCGAGCCGCGCCGCGTGCCTGCGTGGCCGTTCCCAGGGCCGGTGGCGCTCATCGAACGCGCCACCGACGGCCTGCGCGAGGACCTGCACGTGTTCGATCGCTGGTGCTGGCTCGGCACTGCGCGCACGCCCGAGGCGGCGACGCAACTGGCGGCGATGCGTGAGCGCGTGTTCGAGCCCGACGTGTACCGGATCGCGCAGCGGGCGCTGCAGCGGGTCGATTCCGGGACGACGGCGCTGGTCGAACTGCCGGCATGACTGTGGTGGCGGATCGTGCCTGCGCGGCGGTGATCCGGTCGTCGCCGACGCGCAGGTTTCTTGCCCACCGGCGCCATTGCGCAGCCGGTTACTCGGTCCCGCAATGGGCGCTGTCGCCGGCCTGCTGCGGCGGGCACCTGACCGAACCGTACGAGCAGAACACGCAGCAGTCGCCCGCCTTCGGCCGCAGCACGGTCGCACAACCCGGACGCTCGTAGAACCACTGGCAGGCGTCGACCGGCATCGTTTCCGTCGTCGCCCGCCCGCAGTGCGGGCAGGTGATCGTCGAGCGCAGCGCCGTCACCGGATTCATTCGAACAGAAGCAGCAGTCGCGGTTCGATCGCAGATTGCCACACGAGCTCAAGAAGCACGATCGCGCTGGCCAGCACCAACCACAAGGGAAAGCGTCGCGCAGCGGCACCGGTGGCACACGCCGCATCGCCGCTGCCTGCCGTGGGCCGGCGCCAATGGAGGATCCAGGCGAGCGCCAGCGCCAGCACGGCCGCACCGAGCAGGTACGGCCGCCATGCGGCCAGCACCGGCAGCACCGACAGCGAAACGCCGCCGAGACCAAGTCCGGCGAGCATGAGCGGCAGCACGCAGCACGACGAGGCGACGATGCCGGCCAGTGCGGCCGCTGTCCCGGTGCCCGTGGCCCAGGTGCCGCGCGGGGTGTCCGGCTTCGCTGTCGGTGGAACCGCCATCCGTGATTGGCTGCCTAAGGTGGAGACGAAACGATTGTGAACCCTGGAGCGGCTCCAGATGCAAGTCCCTGTTGCCTCATCAACGGCGCTGTCGATCGGACAACTGGCTGCGGCCACCGGCACCGCGGCGGACACGGTCCGCTATTACGAACGGATCGGCCTGCTGCCGCGGCCCCCGCGGAGCGGGGGTGGACAACGCATGTACGGACTGACCGACGTGCGGCGCGTGCGTTTCATCCGTCGTGCCCGCGCGCTGGGCTTCGGTCTTCAAGCGATCGGGTCTTTGCTGCTGCTTTCCGCGCCGGGGCGACGATCATGTGCGTCGGTGCGTGAGATCGCCGATCGCCAACTTCAGGACGTGCGTGTCCGCCTCGCCGAACTGCGCCGGCTCGAGCGCGCCCTTGCCGACACCGTCGCGCGCTGCAGCGGCCGCGCGGCGCCGACCTGCGCGGTGCTGACGATGCTCGAATCGCAACGCGGTGACGTGCTGCCGGCCGGATCTGCCCGGCCGGGCGCCGCGACACGGCGCCGCCTCCCGTGAAGAAGGCGGGCAGGCGACACGGTCTCCCGCCTCAGGTCGCTCGCGCGCGCTGCGTCAGCGCGACTTGGCTCTGCGACTCGGCCTGCCGCGCAATCGCCCGCGTCATGCCCTTGAAGATGAAAAGGTGCGCCGGCACCAGCAGGTACCAGTACAGCAGCCCCCACACGCCTTGCGGGTGCCAGTAGGCGGTAACGGTCACGCGCGTGCGTTCGGCGTCGATCGGCTCGATCTCGAACTCCATTACGCCGGCGCCGGGCGCGCGCATGCCGAAGTCCAGCGTGAGCCTTCGGCCGGGCTCGAGCGCCATCACCGTCCAGTAGTCGATCGTGTCGCCGAGGCGCAGTTCCGTCGGATGGCGCCGCCCGCGCGTGAGTCCCGGCCCGCCGACCAGCCAGTCGAGCCACGCGCGCAATCGCCACAACGGCGCGGCGTAGAAATAGCCGACCTTCCCCCCGACTTGGGTGACGATGCGCCAGATGGCCGATGGCCGGGCGCGCGCGACGGCGCTGCCGGCCGCGCGTTTGGCGTAAAACGCGTAGTCGTGGCGCCCGCCGCGGAACATCAGCGCGCCTTCGGTCCAGCGCGCGGCAACGGTGTGCGCCTTTTCCGCCTCGAGCGCTGCGCTGACGGACTGCTTGAAGGTCAGCAGCCGCTGCGGCACCAGTGCGCGCAGCGGCGCGTCATCGGCGGGAATATCGTGCTTCAGCCCGCCGATCAGCGCCCGCGCAATGCTGGCCGGAACGGTGGTGATCAGCGCCAGCCAGTAGCTCGATAGCTGCGGCGTGAGCACCGGCACCGGCACGATGCGCGGCCGCTTGCCGACGACTTCGCCGAACTGCCGCATCATCGTTTCATAGCTCATGTACTCAGGCCCGCCGGCGTCGAACACGTCGCCTGCCGTCTGCGCAATCGTGGCCACGCGCACCAGGTATTCGAGCAGGTTCGGCAGCGCGATCGGACTCGACTTGCTCTGTACCCAGCGTGGCGTGACCATCAGCGGCAGGTTGTAGACGAGGTCGCGCATCACCTCGTAGGCGGCCGAGCCGGCGCCGACGATGATGCCGGCGCGGATCTCGGTGACCGGCACCGATCCTGCGCGCAGCCGATCGCCGGTCTGCTGGCGCGAGACCAGGTGTTCGGAGTCGGCGTCCTTCGGTACCAGGCCGCCGAGGTAGACGATCCGCTTGACTCCGGCGGCCGCGGCGGCGCGTGCGAAGTTTTCGGCGGCGGCGAGGTCGAGCCGCCCGAAATCGTGCCCGGCCGCCATCGAATGCACGAGGTAGTAGGCGATGTCGACGCCTGCGAGTGCCGGCGCCAGCGACTCGGGTGCGAGCGCATCGCCGGCGACGAGATCGACTGCGCGCCAGACCGGATCGTCGCAGCGCGCCTGCAGCACCTTGAGGTTGCGCGCGGCGGCGCGCACGCGCCAGCCCTCGCGCACCAGCCGCGGCACCAGGTTGGTGCCGATGTAGCCGCTGGCACCGAAGACCAGGGCGCAGGGAGCAGGGCCGGCGGGCGGCGCAGGCAAAGTCATCGGGCGCTTGGAGATGTCGCCGCAGTATGGCAAATGACCATGCCGCGTCGTGCGGAGCCGGCAGGACGCAATCGGCCCTGGCCGTGTGGTTCGTTACCGCCGGTGTCGACTCTCAGGCCTGCCGCACTGGCCATCGAACGTGCGCAACGAAGCCACGCTGCTGCCCGGCAGGCGGCGAATCGATCGACAGCGTTCCACCATGGCTGCGCGCGACGGCGGCGGCCAGCGCCAGACCCAGCCCGAGTTCGGCGCCGCCGCCCTGCGCGAGCACCGTGCGCAGCCGAGCCAGCTGATCGGGTGCAACACCGGGGCCGTCATCGGTCACGCTGAGCACGTGCTGATTGCCGTCGAGCGTCGCCGCGACGCGCGCGTTGTGCGCGCCGTGCCGCGCCGCGTTGTCGACCAGATTGGCCAGCGCCACCGACAGCAGGTCGGCATCGCCGGTCAGCGACTGCGCGCTGTCCAGCGCACGGGTGTCGACCTCGACCTGTCGACCGCCGAGGACTGCGGCGAGCTCGGTGTTCACGAGCGGGATCGTTTCTTGAACATCTCGAGCATGCGGTCGGTCACGAGGAATCCGCCGACGACGTTGATGGTGGCGAGGGTGACCGCCAGGAATCGGCGCACCGCCGCGGTCGTCCCTGCCCCGCGCCCGGCGACGACGATGGCGCCGACGACCGTGATCCCGGAGATGGCGTTGGAGCCGGACATGAGAGGCGTGTGCAGCTGGGGCGGGACCTTGGTGATGATCTCGAAACCGACGAACGCGGCCAGCACGAACACCGTGATACCGACGATCAGCGTTATCGGGCCCCCTCGAGCATCGCCCGCAGGCGCGGATGCAAGAGGTCACCACCGAGCGTCAGCGTGACCCCGGCGACGAGCTCGTCG
>JBFGOX010000110.1:0-7925 GCA_041565015.1 Burkholderiaceae bacterium | reverse complement strand
GCGTGGGCCTGGCGCGCCTCGTGCGACGCAGGCGCGAGCTCGCGCCAAAGGCCCGCGGCCTCCAGCGCCTGCGGGCCTGCGCGACCGGCGACGGCAATTTCGGTCGCCCGCCGGGCAATGCGGGCGTCGCGCGTTTGTCGCGCCACTGACAGATAGGTGGCGAAGGCCGAGCCGGGGTCGCCACGCTGCAAGGCGAGTTCGGCCGCCATGATCTGGTACAGCAGGGCGCCGGTCAGATCGACTTCGGGCGCCCGCTCGGCAGTGGCGGCAGCGCCGTCGTTGCCCGCCTGCGCCAGCGCGACGAAGGCGCGAGGCTGTGCGGCGCATCCTAAAATGACGGCCGACGCAAGCCCGGCCAGCGCGGGGCGCGACAACGTGGCCATCAACGAGCGCAAGCAAAGCACCATGCTCATCTATCCGCTAGCTCGTGGCGGATCCAGCGCCGCCACCGCAACACATTCATCTTATCCCGCCGATCAATGCCCGAATTGCCAGAAGTCGAAGTGACGCGTCGTGCGCTCGCCCCCGAAGTCGAAGGCGGCATCGTGCGCGAGCTGGTCATTCGCGAGCCGCGGCTTCGCTGGCCGGTTTCTGCGCAATTGCCGAAGCGGCTCGCCGGTCGGCAGCTGATGCGGCTGGACCGGCGCGGCAAGTATCTGCTGTGGCGCTTTGAACAGGGCACGCTGATCTCGCATTTGGGTATGTCGGGCTCCTGGCGCGTGCATCTGGATGCTGCGCCGCCGCCTGGACCGCACGACCACGCCGACCTGATCGTCGCGCACCCGCGCGGGCTGCGCGTTCTGCGGTTGACCGATCCACGGCGGTTCGGCGCGCTGCTGTGGCAGCAAGGCGGCGACCGTGGTCTGCAACACAATGCCTTGCTCGCGCATCTCGGCATCGAGCCCTTTGATCCGCGCTTCGACGGCGCGTTCCTTCATGAGCATCTGCGCGGCCGCCGAAGTGCAATCAAGCAAGTTCTGCTGGCCGGAGATATCGTCGTGGGGGTCGGGAACATTTACGCGTCGGAAAGTCTTTTCCAGGCCGGTATCGATCCGCGCGCGGTTGCGCAGCGGCTGTCGAAGCCGCGCTGCGCAAAGCTGGTCGAGGCGATTCGGTCGGTGCTGACGCGCGCGATCGACACCGGCGGCAGCACGCTGCGCGATTTCTTCGGCGTCGACGGCCGCAGCGGCTACTTCATGCTCGACGCCGAGGTCTATGAGCGGAACGGATTAGCGTGCCGCCGCTGTCATCTCGGAACGGTGAAACGGGTCGTCCAGTCGGGCCGGGCGACTTACTTCTGTCCGCACTGCCAACGCCGCTGATCGGTTCGCGGCGCCGACTGCAGAATCGAGCGTGTTAGATTGGCCCGGCGTTCGGACGGCAGCGTCAACACGGCTCGACTCGTCCGACAAAGTGCACACTTACAGGTTCGTTTCTAACTAGATCGATGCAGATGGCCGAACTCGCGAGCTCGTTCGAGCAGTACGGTGCGTGGCGTGATGCGCTGGCTCACGGCATCGTGCAGTTCCGCCGCTGGCTGCAGGAGCGCAAGCTGCTCGATCCCGAGGCCGCGCGGCGCATCGACCTGTCGCTCGAAAGGCTCGCCGAAGACAAGCTGGTCATCGCAGTGGTCGCTGAGTTCTCGCGCGGCAAGTCGGAACTCATCAACGCGATCTTCTTTGCCGACTACGGGCGGCGGATCCTTCCGACTTCGGCCGGGCGCACGACGATGTGTCCGACCGAACTGATGTACGACGAATCACTACCGCCTTGCATTCGCGCACTGCCGATCGAAACCCGCGCGCGGCTGGGCAGCACGTCGGAATTCAAGAAGACCGATGTCGAGTGGCGCATCTTCCCGGTCGACACGGATTCGGCCGACGGCATGCTGGAAGCCTTCAAGCTCGTGTCCGAGACGATACGAGTGCCGGCGGAAGAGGCGAAGATGTACGGCCTTTTCGACCCGGACGATCCCGATTACGTGGCCGGCGTCGATGCCGACGGCACCGTCGAGATCTCACGCTGGCGGCATGCGGTAATCAATTTTCCGCACCCGTTGCTCAAACAGGGTTTGGTGATTCTCGATACGCCTGGGCTGAATGCGATCGGCGCCGAGCCCGAACTGACGCTTTCGCTCGTGCCGAGTGCGCACGCCGTGCTGTTCGTGCTGGCGGCGGATACCGGTTTGACCAAGAGCGATCTGGACATGTGGCGGCACGTCGTGCGCGATTCCGGCGCGACGGAGAACCATATCGCCGTACTGAACAAAATCGATGGTCTGTGGGACGGTCTGAAGACCGCCTACGAAATCGACCTGGAGGTTCAGCGTCAGGTCAGCGTGGTCAGTCAGCGGCTGGACATGTCCAGGGAGCGCATCTTTGCGGTATCGGCTCAGAAGGGTCTCGTCGCCAAGGTGATGCGAGACGAGCGGCTGCTGGCCGCGAGCCGCTTGCCGGTGCTCGAAAACGCGCTCGTCGAACTGCTGGTGCCGGCCAAGCAGAAGATTGTCCGCTCGCAGACGATGTCGCTGCTCGAGCGCGTGGGTGAAGAAGTGCGGCAGACGCTCGCCACGCGCGAACGCGGACTGATCGAACAACTCTATGAAATGCGCGCGCTGCAGGGCAAGAACCAGAGTTCGGTTGAGCGGATGCTGCTGCGTGCGCAGGTTGAGTCGGCCGACTTCGAAAAGGTCGCGCGCAAGGTCGTGGCAACCCGCTTCGTGCTGAACAAGATCGCCGAGCAAGCGCTGTCGCACCTGAAGCGCGAGGCGCTGCGCTCACAGGCGATCGAAACGCGCGAGCGCATGCGCAAGGCGTGGCTGCCGAACAAGTTTCCGGCGATCATTGCCGAGTATTTCGACGGCCTTCGCGGGCAATTGCGACAGACGAACGAGCGCATCGCCGAGATGGAGAAGATGGTCGTCGGGGTTCAGAACAACTTCGCAAAAGAGCTGGGCTGGAGCCTTGCTGCGCCGATGTCGTTCTCGATCGATTCGTACCTGAATGAACTGGACCGCATGCAGGAAGTCGCGAAAGTGCAGTTCGGCACCTTGGTCGTGCTTACGCACGGCAAATGGGGGCTCATCGAACGCTTTCTGGAGACGGTGGTCAGCAAGTCGCGCGACCTGTTCGTCGCTGCCGAGCGCGATGTCGAGGCGTGGGTCGGCTCGCTGCTGCCGCCGATCGAGGCGCAGGTTCGCGAGCAGCGCGCACACCTGATCAAGCGTGCCGAATCGGTGCAGAAGATCCGCGACGCACAGGAGTCACTTGACGGCCGCATCGGGGAACTCGAGACGGCGCTCGAGGAAGTTCATGAGAAGGTCGAAACGCTGAAGGTGGAGCTTGGTCGGGCGCGCCAGATCGCCCGCAGTGCTGCGCCCGCGCTGGCGCCGGTCCCCGCGGAGGGGATCGCGGCCGATGAACTGCCTTTGCTGAGCGCAGAGGAACTGGGCCTCGCGCCGATGCGTGTCGGCGCCTAGGCGAAGCCGGTCGTTTTCGGCTCGTATCGTCCGCTGGCAGCTTGAGCATGGCCGGCGGGGGCTACCGTGGCAGGCTGCGGACGACCCCTATCGCGTCTGGCTGTCGGAGGTGATGCTGCAACAGACGCAGGTCGCCACCGTCATTGCCTACTACGAGCGATTCTGCGCGCGCTTCCCAAGTGTTGATGCGCTGGCGGCCGCGCCGCTGGCCGACGTGTTGTCGCTTTGGTCCGGACTCGGCTACTACGCGCGCGCCCGCAATCTGCATGCGTGCGCCAGGCTGATCGTCGAGCGATTCGATGGCAGGTTTCCGCCCGATGCACGGATCCTTGCCGGGCTGCCCGGTGTCGGCCGCTCGACCGCGGCCGCAATCGCGGCCTTCTGCTTTCGTGAACGCGCGGCGATCCTGGACGGCAATGTTCGGCGTGTGTTGACGCGGTATTTCGGCATCGACGGCTTCCCGGGGGCGCCGTCGGTCGCTAGAGAACTTTGGGCACTCGCCCAGTCATTGCTGCCGGCGGCCGACGACATGCCGGCGTACACGCAGGGCCTGATGGACGTGGGTGCAACGCTGTGCAAGCGGCGGGCACCATCGTGCGCGATCTGTCCGCTAAAGCGCGGCTGTCGGGCGCTCCGCGAAAACCGGGTCGAGCAATTGCCGGCAGCGCGCCCGCGTAAGGCTTCGCCTCAGCGAAGCGCCTGGGCGCTGCTGGCCCTGCATGCGGGCGAGGTGATGCTGCAGCGTCGGGCACCGGCGGGGATCTGGGGTGGTCTGCTGGCGCCGCCGCAGTTCGATTCGCTTGAGTCCCTGCAGCAGGCGGCTAGCACGATCGACCGAACGGCGCCGCTGCATGCGCTCGCGCCGCGTCGTCACGCATTCACGCATTTCACCCTGACGTTGCGACCCTATCGGCTGGAACTGTCACGGCGGCCGTTTGTCGCGCGGGAAGATGACGAGGTTTGGCTTTCGCTGCCTGAGATCGATACAGCGGCACTGCCGGCCCCGATCCGCGTGTTGCTGCGTGAGGTGCTTCCCGGCGGCGGGTGCGCGACCGCGGCGACGTTAAACACGCGGGCCGGCGTACCCGGTTAGTCCACGGGTCACACGCGGCAAGCGTCAAACGCCTTGAATCGCCAGGTGCGCGAGTTCGCGTCGCCGGCGGCCTTGCCAATGTCGCATCGACGGGGCCAGGCGATGGGCGGCAAGAAATCAAGGCGGTTGGCCGATCGTCCCGCCATGGCCGGCTCAGACGGCCGTGCAGTCAAGTCGCGAAATGCGGATCAGTGTGGATCCTCAGCCGTGATACCGAGCGCCACCAAGAACCGCGAGACCATGTTGTAGGCGGCGATCACGCCAACGAGCTCGACGACGCCGCGCTCGCCGAGCGCCGCGCGCGCAGCGGCGAAATCGGCATCGCTCACGGCGACTCGCCGCGTGCTCTCGATGGTCAGTCTAAGGACGGCGCGCGAAGCCGAATCCAATAGGGCCGTTTCTTGTAGCGCTCGCTCCGGTTCGCGCAAGGCCTTGACCTGCGCGTCGGTGCCGCCGGCGCGGAGGAACTCCGGTGCGTGATGCTCGAATTCGTACTCGGCGCCATTGAGCGCCGCGACCGCGCAAATCGCCAGTTCTCGCAGGCGCGCATCAAGCGTCAATTCCGTTCGTACCGCTTTCAGGAAGGCGTTCCAGCCGGACGCCAGTGGCGGACTGTGCAACAGCATCCGGTCGAGATTGATCAAACGCCCGCCGCGTCGCGCGCGGATGGCGGCGACCAGTTCGGCGGGTTCGGCAAGGTCTGTCGGCTGATAGGGGATACGCGGCATGGGACCTCCGGTATTCATCGTTACTTCAGTACGCCGTGCTGCTTCAGGAAGCGCAGCACCAGTTCGAGACGGGAACTCGCGTCGTTCAGTTCCATCAGCTTTTGCTTTGCGCGCAGCGGTATCGGCATGAATTCGCACAGTCGATTGCCGACCCAGACGCTGGAGTCGAGCCGGTAGGGCGATTCAAACGGTATCGCATTGATCGGGTCACTGGGCTCGGCTTCGCCTTGCTCGGCGCGCTGGCTGCCGACGTCATTGATCACCCGCTGCAGCAGGTCCGCGCAGGGACGGTATTGCTCGGCCAGCGGCAAGTCCTCGTCGGGTTCGATCGGCTCGATCTCGGCGACCTGCAGGCCATCGTCCTGCAGCTGCGTCTTCTCGATGCGGAACCGCTCGCCGCCGATCGCGCGCAGGTGAAGCAGGCCCAGCTGCGGCATGTCCCAGGCAGCGATCCGCGCCACCGTACCAATCGTCTCGGTCGCGGCCGCCACTCCGACCTCCGAGCCTCTCGTGATCAGCACGACGCCGAACGGCGCCGAGGTCTTCATGCAGCTGCGCACCATGTCCATGTAGCGGGCCTCGAAGATCCGCAGCGGTAGAACGCCGCCGGGGAACAGCACGGTGTTCAGCGGAAACAGCGGCAACTGCATCAGCGACCAAGTGTCCGGTGTCTCGTCAAGACCCGCTGCTGCCTTTTGGCGGAAAAACGCGCGGCCAGCGTTTCGACCACATAAGGCGAGCGGTGCTGACCGCCAGTACAGCCAATGGCCACCGTCAGGTAGTGGCGGTTGTCGGCGCGGTAACTTGGCAGCCACTTGGCGATGAAACGCTCGACATCGTCGATCATCTGGCCGACGATCGGCGCGGCGACCAGATAGTCGATCACGGGCTGATCGAGCCCGGTCAGCCGGCGCAGCGCAGGTTCATAGAACGGATTTGGCAGGTTGCGCACGTCGAAGAGCAGGTCGGTCGCCATCGGCACGCCGTCCTTGAAGGCGAACGATTCAAACGCCAGTGTCAGCGCCGCGGGTGCGCCGTCGGCGAACTGCCGCACCCATTGGCGCAACGTTGCAGACGCAAGGCTACTCGTGTCGATCACGTGGCCGATCTTGTCCAGTGGCGCAAGCAGTTCGCGCTCGGCCGCGATCGATTCGGTCAGCGTCGGCTCCAGCCCGCTGTCGGCGATGCCTACCCGCTCCGACAGCGGATGTCGGCGCCGGGTTTCGGAATAGCGTTGCACCAGCGCTTCGGTCGACGCGGTCAGGAACAGCACGCGCAGGTCGTGGCCACCGCTGCGGATCTGACCGACGATCTTTGGCAGCTCGGCGAGCGAAAGCTCCGAACGCGCGTCGACGGCGACCGCCACCTCGTCGTGGCCGGCATCGGCCAGATAGGCAACCAGCTCCGTCAGGAAGCGCGGTGGCAGGTTGTCGACGCAGAAGTAGCCGATATCCTCCAGCAGTCGGAGCGCTACCGACTTGCCGGAACCTGACATTCCCGTGATCAGCGCCAGCCGCATCAGGACAGCATCTGCTTCGTCTCGCCAAATCGGACACGCTTCATTCTGTCACGCGGCACGCCGGAAGAGACGGGCGCGGCACCTCCGCGCCCCGCCGCAGCGCCGTCGTCAGGCGACGGCCTCTGGTTTCAGCCCTTGAGGCATTCCGACATGAATCTCTTCCGCTCGTCGCCTTTCAGGTTCTTGGCCGATGCGTCTTGGTTGCACGTCTTCATCCTTCCTTGCTGGGAGGCGACCATCGGCCCGGACGACAGGCACCCCGACATGAATTTCCTGCGCGCCTCGCCGGTCAGCTTCTTGGTTATGGCCTCTTTCTCGCATGAGGCCATCTTCGAGTGTTGCCGTGTGACGGCCCTGTCCTCGGCGGCGAAAGCGGTCAACGGCAGTGCCAAGCAAGCGGCTATCAGCAGTTCCTTGCGCATCGGTGATCTCCTCGGTCGGTTGCAGGCGTCCCGGCGGCCCCGGGGCGCATCGGCTGCTTCCAAGTGGAATTCGATCACCTCATGCTGACGGTCGGGTACGGATTTATCCGTCGTCGATTGCCTGCCTCTGCCGTTGCATGAATTCGGTCATCGTGTCTATGCCGCGCAGCTTCAGGATGGTGTTGCGCACGGCCGCCTCCAAGAGCACCGCCAGGTTGCGACCGGCCGCCACCGGGATCACCACTTTGTGGACCGGCAGGCCGAGGACCTCTTCAGTGGTGCCAGCCAGCGGCAGGCGCTCCATCAACGCGGCGGCGGCCTGGCGGCGCAACTCGACGATCAGCCGCAGTTTCATTTTTCTGCGCACGGCCGTCTCGCCGAAGATTGCCTTGATATCGAGCAGCCCGAGGCCGCGGACCTCGAGCAGATTGGCCAGCAGTGGCGGGCAGTGGCCTTCAATCGCATCCGATTCGGTGCGGGCAAAGTCGACAACGTCGTCGGCGACCAGGCCGTGGCCACGGCTGATCAGCTCGAGACCGAGTTCGCTCTTGCCGACGCCGGATTCGCCGGCGATCAGAACGCCCATGCCGAGCACATCCATGAACACACCGTGCATCGTGCAGTGCGGAGCCAGCTTCTTGTTCAGATACACGCGCAACCGGTCGATGATCAGCCCAGCGGCCAT
>JBFGOX010000109.1:0-7950 GCA_041565015.1 Burkholderiaceae bacterium | reverse complement strand
GGTTGGCTACCGCGCCGGCCTGGATGCCGGCCGGATGCCCGATCGTGCCGCCGCCGAACTGCAGCACCACGTCGTCGCCGAACAGATCGATCAACTGGTGCATCTGGCCGGCGTGAATGCCGCCGCTGGCCACCGGCATCACCTTCTTCAGATCACACCAGTCCATGTCGAAGAACAGGCCGCGCGGCAGGTCGGCCTTGGTGTAGGTGTCGCGGCAGACGTTGTAGTAGCCTTGCACGGTCAGCGGATCGCCTTCGAGCTTGCCCACCGCGGTGCCGGTGTGCATGTGGTCGACCCCGGCCAGCCGCAGCCACTTGGCGATCACGCGGAATGAAACGCCGTGGTTCTTCTGCCGCGTATAGGTGCCGTGGCCGGCGCGATGCAGGTGCAGGATCATGTCGTTGCGGCGGCACCATTCGCCGAGGCTCTGGATGCACGGCCAGCCGACGATCAGGTCGACCATGATGATCACGCTGCCGAGGCTCTTGGCAAACTCGGCGCGCTCGTAGATCGCTTCCATCGTGCCGGCGGTGACATTCAGGTACGAGCCCTTGACCTCGCCGGTGGCGGCAGAGGCCTTGTTGACACCGTCCATCACGTACAGGAAACGGTCGCGCCAGTGCATGAAGGGCTGCGAGTTGATGTTCTCGTCGTCCTTCATGAAGTCCAGGCCGCCCTTCAGCCCTTCGTAGATCACGCGGCCGTAGTTGCGACCCGACAGGCCAAGCTTGGGCTTTGTCGTCGCGCCGAGCAGCGGCCGGCCGAACTTGTCGAGCCGTTCGCGTTCGACGATGAGCCCGGTCGGCGGCCCCTTGACGGTCTTCACGTAAGCGACCGGCACGCGGATGTCTTCCAGCCGCGCCGCCTTCAGCGGTTTGAAGCTGAAGACGTTGCCGATCAGGCTCGCCGTCATGTTGGCGATCGAGCCCTCTTCGAACAGGATGATGTCGTAGGCGACCCAGGCGAAGAACTCGCCCGGCCGGTTGGGCACCGGCTCGACCTTGTAGCACTTGGCGCGGTAGTTCTCGCAGGCGGTCAGGCGGTCGGTCCACACCACGGTCCAGGTCGCGGTGCTCGATTCGCCCGCCACCGCAGCGCCGGCCTCGACCGGATCCACGCCTTCCTGCGGCGTGATGCGGAAAAGGCAGATCGTGTCGGTGTCCTTGGGCTGATAGTCCGGCTGCCAGTAGCCCATCTGGCGGTACTTCAGGACGCCGGCGCTGTAGCGCTTCTTGGCGTCGGTGATCTGGGTGGGATTGGCAACCACACCGCCTTCGGCGGGTTTGTTCATCTGCTCGCTCCTCAGTTTGATTGCGCGGTAGAGGCACTTTAGGGGCGTGGTTAATTAAGGTAAATTCACTTATCGCGAACTCACGCTTAAGGATTTCTTATGCGAGCCGCCACGATGAAGCAGCTTCGCGCCTTTTGTGCTGCGGCGCGGCATCTCAGTTTCGCCAAGGCGGCCGAAGAACTGCACCTGACGCCGCCGGCAGTGACCATGCAAATCAAGGAGCTCGAAAAGGCGGTCGGACTGCCGCTGTTCGAGCGCGCGGCGAAGGCCGTGCGGCTGACGATGAGCGGCGAGTACCTACTGGTTTATGCGCGGCGCGTGCTGGCGACGCTGAAGGACGCCGAGGACGCAATGGCACGGTTGCGCGGCGCCGAGACCGGCCGCATAACCATCGGCATGGTCAGCACCGCCAAGTACTACCTGCCGCGATTGCTGGCGAAGTTTCGCGCCGAGCACCGTGGTGTCGAAATGCAGCTGACGGTGGGCAACCGCGAGCAGTTGGTCAGGCAGCTGCACGACAACGAGGTCGATCTTGCGGTCATGGGACGGCCGCCGCGCGAACTGGACACGCGCGCCGAGCCGTTCGCCGCGCATCCCCATGCGGTGGTGGCCTCACCCGAGCATCCGCTGGCGAAGCGGCGCGAGATCCCGCCGTCGGCGCTGGCCGAAGAAGAGTTCATCGTCCGGGAACCGGGCTCCGGCACGCGCGCGGCGATGGAGCATTTCTTCCGCGAGAACCGGCTCGCGCCGCCGCAGGTGATGGAAATGGCCAGCAACGAGACGATCAAGCAGGCGGTGATCGCCAACATGGGCCTGGCCTTCCTGTCGCTGCACACCACCGGGCTCGAACTGGCCACCGGGCAACTGGTGGTGCTCGATATCGTCGGGTTGCCGCTGGTGCGCCGCTGGCACATCGTCAATGTGCGCGGCAAGCCGCTGTCGCCGGCCGCCGAAGCCCTGCGCTACTTCGTGCTCGAACGGGCCGAGGCACACATCGCCGGGCAGTTCGCTGCCGTGGCGCCGGCCGATGCGGTCGCGGCGTGACGACGATGCGAGGCGCAGCCGCCTATCATCGCCGCCGCCGACGAATCCCGGGCAACGCCGCATGAACGCACCGACCCCATCGCGCACCGACAGCCGTTCGCTGAAGGGGCAGCGCGGCCTGCAGCGGGTGCTGAACGCGACACGCTATTCGATCGACGGTCTGCGCGCAGCCTGGTCCCACGAGGATGCATTTCGGCAGGAAGTGATCCTCGCCGCGGTCATGATTCCGCTGGCGCTTGTTCTTCCGGTGACGCTGGCCGAACGCATCGCGCTGATCGGCGTCGTCGCGCTGGTGTTGATCGTCGAACTGCTGAACACCGCCATCGAAGCGGCGATCGACCGCGACAGCCTGGAGATCAACCCGCTCGGCAAGCGAGCCAAGGACTACGGCAGCGCCGCGGTGATGCTGTCGTTGCTGCTGGCCGGCGGCACCTGGGCGGCGATCCTGCTCAACCGGTTCGTGCTCTGAGTCCGGCCGGAGGGTCCTCTAAACTGCGGCGTCGACGAGGAGACGAAGAAGTGAGCGAGGCGCTGTTCGAGACCCGCATCAAGTCGCTGCCGCTGGTGTACCGCGGCAAGGTGCGCGATTCCTACGCCGTCGGCGACGACAAGCTGCTGATCGTCACCACCGACCGTCTGAGCGCGTTCGACGTGGTGATGAAGCAGCCGATTCCCGGCAAGGGCAGGGTGCTGAACGCGATGTCGAACTTCTGGTTCGACCTGCTCGGCGCGATCGTGCCGAACCACCTGACGCACATCCGCCCCGAGGATGTGGTCGCGGCCGACGAGGTCGGGCAGGTGCGCGGCCGCGCGGTGGTGGCGATGAAACTCAAGCCGGTGCCGGCCGAGGCGGTCGTCCGCGGCTACCTGATCGGTTCGGGCTGGAAGGACTACAAGGCCACCGGCGCCGTTTGCGGCATCCGACTGCCCGCCGGCCTGCAGATGGCACAGAAGCTGCCGCAGCCGATCTTCACACCGGCGACCAAGGCCGCGCTCGGCACGCACGACGAGAACATTTCCTTCGACCAACTCGCCGCCCAGGTCGGCGAGGGACTCGCCGGAAACCTGCGCGACACTTCATTGCGTCTTTACTCGGCCGCGCGCGAGTACGCCGAGTCGCACGGCATCCTGATCGCCGACACGAAGTTCGAGTTCGGTCTCGATGACGAAGGCACGCTGCGGCTGATGGACGAAGTGCTGACTGCCGACTCGTCGCGCTACTGGCCGGCAGCCGAGTACCGCATCGGCGTCTCGCCGCCGAGCTTCGACAAGCAGTTCGTGCGCGACTGGCTGGAGGCGCAGCCTTGGAACAAGGCGCCGCCGCCGCCGGAGCTGCCGCCTGAGATCATCGCCAGGACAGCCGAGAAGTATCGCGAGGCGCTGCGCGCGATCACCGGCAAGGACCTCGACGGCGTGTGATCGCCGCGCGATCGGGGCGTTTCAAGGCGCTGGGCGGCTCACGGGGCGCAACGTCGTCCGGCGATGCCCGCTCATGGCTGCTGATGCAGGTCAAGGCATGTCGCGGCAAAGGCGCGAAGCTCACGGGCGTTCAGGCTTGCGGACCGCGGGCAGGCGACTGAGAGGAGGACAACCATGAGCACGTACAGCGTTGGCGATCTGATCCAGCACAAGGAACTGCAGGAACTGGTGGCCGTGGCGCCGACGGCGACCGTGCTGGAAGCTGCCGAACTGATGAGCCGCCGCGAAATCGGCGCGGTGTTGATTCGCGGCGCCGGAAACGCGGTCGAAGGCATTTTCACCGAGCGCGACGTGCTCAAGCGGATCATTACCGAGCAGCGCGATCCGAAAAAGACGCGCGTGGCCGACGTAATGAGCCGAAACGTGCGCCATGTACCGCCGGGCACGACGGTCGAGCAGGCGCTGCAGCTGATGGTCACGCACCGCTATCGCCACCTGCTGGTGCAGGAAGGCACGCAGGTGCTGGGCCTGATCTCGATCCGCGACCTGATGTATTCGTTCATCGTGCCCGAGATGGCGATGGCGCCCGAAGGACGCTTCGGCCACATGCGATCGCGCGCTGAGGAAGCCGTCCGCATCCTGCAATCGACGAAGGACCGCGGCGCGAACGGCTAGAGGGCGGTGGCAGCCCACTGCCGCCGCTCGCCCGCGATGACGGTCAGTTTGCCGGCGGAGGCGTCGTCGTCACCGTCTTGCTGACGGTGCCGTCGGCGTTGCGGACCCGGTCGACAGCGCGCGTGGCGCCCGCCGGTCCGACCGTGACCTTGTCGACCGCGCCATCGGCGCCGCGGCTGCGATCGACGGTCGTCACACCGCCTTTGGGCCCCGTCACCGTCTTGTCCACCAGGCCATCGGCGCCGCGGCTGCGGTCGACCGTCGCGACGCCGCCTTTCGGGCCGGTGATCGTCGCGTCGACGTTGCCGGCGCTGTCGCGATAGCGGTCAACCGTCGTCGTGCCGCCGCGGCGATTGGTTCGTGTCGAGTCGACGAGCCCGTCCGCGCCGCGGCTGCGCTGCACGGAACGCACGTGCTCGCTCTTGGCTGCGGCGCCGCGCTCGCGTGCCTGCGCCGGCGTGGCTGCGATCGTCATCGCTGCCGCCGCAACGAGCGCCAAAGACGTGCCAAGAAATCCATTGCCGATTGCCTGCTTCATCGTCACTCTCCTTTAACTGTGGTTCGAGTGGCGATGCACGCATCTTTCATCCACCGCCCGGCGCGTACGCTAGCCAGGCAACGGCGTTACATGTGCTGCAGGCTGGCTAGAGTTGTTGCCAGTTGTTTCGCGCGCCGCATGGCGTAGCGGGCGTCCGGCGGCAACACGAAGCGACGCGAAGCATGCGACGATCGCCTTTCACGTCGCGGGCCTTGCGACCCGGGCCTCGGCGCGGCCGCCGCCGCTTACGCGAGCGGGAGTGACTGATCGCAACGCGTGATGCGGTCGTGCAACGCCAGCAACTGCACGGCGTCGCCTCTCGGGCGGCCGCTGCCGACCGTTTCCAGATAGCGGCATGACGCGTACGCCGCCGACACGTTCTCGTATTCGCGCAACCACGACGCGAAAGAGCGCTGCAGCGCGCTGTCCGACCGCGGGTGGCGCCCCGGTGGCAACGGCAACTGGCAGCGCCAGGGTTTCGGCGTCAGCCGTGCACGGAAGCTGCGCTGAGCCAGACACAGGCGCGCGTACGCCGGGTCAGTGTCAGTGGCCTGCATCAGCTGTCGAACATCGCTGGCGGCCGGGTCGAACTCGCGATCGATCGCCAGCACGCGGAATCCCGACGCCGTCCGATAGATCCGGAATGTTGCCTGCGCATGGGCGTGCAGCGCCTGACGCAATCGCGCCAGCGTCGATTCTTCGGTCGACGGGCCGCCGAACAGCCGCCGCAGGCGCTGCATGATCGTCGGCGGCTGAAGATCGACGTCGAGGAACAGCAGGCGAGAGGCGTTCAGAACCTGCGCGCCGTAACTGTTTCGCGTCAGCACTGCCACTGGCTGGGCTTGCGCACCGCCGGTGAAACGTTCCAGGATTTCTTCCCTCAGCGGCCGACTTCCATAGCTGTACCTTGCCGGAAAAGGCTCGCCGCAGCGGATTCGATCCAGCACGCGCTGCAGTCGCCCGGCCGCTGCCTTCCGCGCGGTCCATTCGTCTTCGCCCCAGCCCCAGGCCGACACCGCATGCGCGCTGCCGTCGGGCGACGTGACGTCGGCGGACGCTTTGGCCCAGGCGCTTGGGATGTGCATGCTTATGGGGCTGCCGACCCCGGCGGGCGCGATCGTGGCTCGCCGCGCCGCCTGCTGGTCGGATGGCCTGCGGTCTCGCCCATGTCGCCGTCCGGTCAGGAGCGCGGCTTCGCACGGCCCCGCACCGAAACCGCAACCAGCAGGCCGGCGACGAATCCCGCCGAGGCGGTCAGGAACAGCATCACGAAGACGGGCAGTTCTGCCGTCATCCAGAGAAAATGCGCCCTGACAGGCGCCGAGTTCTGCGCCACGACGAGCACCAAAGCAAGACCGATCGCGAGCAGCAGGAGCATTCGCAGTTTCTTCGCCATGCCGGGCCTCCGTTACCGGTCGAGCAGGCTAACCGACCGCGGCGCCCTTTTCGACCAGCAGGGCGCGCAGCACCGATCGATGGCAGTGCGCTTCGTCTTCGCAATAACAGCCGACCGAGAAGTTCGTGCGGTGCGAAAGCGCGGCGAGCAGTTCGATCGCGCGGGCGTTGTCGGCAGTCGCCATTTCGGCGCGGTACTTGCGCGTGAATGCTGTCCACGCCTTTGCCGTGGTGGCCTGCTGTGCCGCCTTCATCGTTTCGACACTCGGCGCGAGGTTCGGGAACCACACGTCGTACCAGTTTTGCGCCGCGAACTTTGACTTCGGTACCCCGCGCGGTGGTCGGCGGACCGTGCCGATGCGAAGTCCCTCGTCCTTTTCGCGTTCGCTGCCGAGCCGCACCACGCGCACGACCATCGTTCCTTCCTCCTCCAGCGTGCCGGCGCGCACCCACGGCGCCGGAATTCTCGTTGATCTATCCGGCCAGATCGCCGACATACCGAACGAGCAGGGCGCCGACGGCGCCCAGCAGGGACGCGAGGGTCATGGCCATGCCGACGACACGGTACCGGTAGTCCTCGGTGACGCTGCTCACCCCGTACGCATGCACGATCCGGCCGACGACGAGGCAGATGCACAGCGCATGCGGCCATGCGCGCGGGGCACCGGCGAGTTCGAGCATGAAGATCAGCAGCAGGCTGATCGGCGTGTACTCGGCGAAATTCGCGTGCACGCGCATTGCGCGCAGCATCTGCTTGTTGCCGCCGTCGCCGACGGCGATCCGTAGCCTGCGCCTGAGCAGCAGCGTACGGACGCTGAGTGCGACGAACAGCAGTCCGAGCAGCGCGGCGTACAGGGGCGTGATGCTGTAGGGCATCGCGGACATTGGTGTTCGAACCGGGGCAGTCTAGGAATCGGCTTGTGCCGAGTCAACGAAACGCCTGCGTGCCCGTGCGAACCGCGCGTCGGCCTCATCTCGGCGCCGACGTCTGGCGTTGCGTCGCCTGCCACGCCACGCGCTGCGGCGATCACATCTCGCCGCTGTTCGCCGAACGGCAGGGTCCCTACGGCACGCGGACGAACCGCTGGTGGTTGCCCGGCTTCCAGGTCCTTCCGCCGTCGTCCGTGAACTCCATTTTCGATTCGAAGGCGTCGCGCGAGACATTGAATCGCGTGAATCGAAGCTGCCGCGTCGTGCCCGCGGTCGTTTCGAATTCCTGCGTGTAACGCCGGTCGCCGCCGAGCGGACCGGTCATTGTCCACAGGTTGCCGTCGGCGCCGACGGACACCATCTCGATGCGCTGCTTGCTTTCGTTGATGTAGAACAGGATCGCCGCCGCGCGCTGCAGCCGCGGCATTTCGCTCTTGCCTGAAACGACACGATCGGGCACGACCCAACCGAATTCATATGTGCCGTCGACGGCGTACGCCACCGAGCCGTCGGCGTTCATGAATTCCGTCACCACTTTCCAGCGTCCGACCGAGCTGCGCAGTTCCTCGACCGAGATCCGCAGCGCGGCGTCGCTGATCGTTGTTTCGGCCTGCGGTGCACCGGAAAACACGACGAGTGCGCAGGCCAGCCAGAATCG
>JBFGOX010000108.1:0-7961 GCA_041565015.1 Burkholderiaceae bacterium | reverse complement strand
CGACATCGATGAACGTCGTACGGCCGGCGGCTCGCGCGGCATCGATCGCCGCGGTATCGACATCGTCGGTGACGAAGCACAGTCGCGCCTGCGCATCGTCGAGGATGAAGGCGATCTCTTTCGGGTGCAGCTTCACGTTGACGGGGATCGCTGCCAGGCCGGCGGCCCAGCAGGCGTAGAGCAGTTCGACGTAGGCGGCGTTGTTGCGCATCACCAGCGCCACCCGGTCGCGCGGCTGCAGATCGAATCTGCCGCGCAGGGCGCCGCCCAGCGCCAGGACCCGTTTTGCCAGCGCAGCGTACGTGTGCTCGATGCGGTCGCGTTCGATGACGGCCGGCTGGCCAGGCAGCCGGCGCGCGCTGCGCAGAAGCATGTGGGCGAGGTTCATGCTGGCGGCGATTCTAGGCCGGCGCATCCGCCGGCCGGAGGGGCCGCGTGCGGCGCCGGCGGGCGGGCCGCTGGCAGCGCGAAACGAGGCATCGGTCATGTAAACTCCGCCGCTGCCCGACCGGCAGGGTGGTTAGCTCAGCGGTAGAGCACTGCCTTCACACGGCAGGGGTCACAGGTTCGAACCCTGTACCACCCACCAACGCTACTCAAGCCCGCGCGCGCGGGCTTTTTGCTTCATGACTGTCCGCACCCGCATCGCTCCGAGCCCGACCGGCATGCTGCACCTGGGCACCGCGCGCACGGCGCTGTTCTCCTGGGCCTTTGCGCGCCACCACGGCGGCCAGTTCATCCTGCGCATCGAGGACACCGACCTCGAGCGCTCGACCGAGGAAGCGGTGCAGGTGATCCTCGACAGCATGGCCTGGCTGGCGCTCGACTACGACGAGGGGCCCATTCGCCAGACAGCACTGCTGCCGCGGTATCGCGAGGTCATCGAACAGCTGCTGGCGCAGGGCGATGCGTACCGCTGCTACGCAAGCCGGGAGGAACTCGATGCCCTGCGCGAGCAGCAGATGGCACGCGGCGAGAAGCCGCGCTACGACGGCCGCTGGCGGCCGGAGAACGCGCGCGGCAAGACCCCGCCGGCCGGCATCACGCCGGTCGTCCGTTTCCGCAACCCGGATGCCGGCGAGGTGGCGTGGAACGATCTCGTCAAGGGGCCGATCTCCATTGCCAACAGCGAGCTCGACGACCTGGTCATCGCCCGCGGCGCCGAACTGGTGCCGACCTACAACTTCGCCGTGGTCGTCGATGACATCGACATGCGGATCACGCACGTGCTGCGCGGCGACGATCACGTCAACAACACACCGCGGCAGATCAACATCTACCGCGCGCTCGGCGCGAAGCTGCCGGCCTTCGGCCACCTGCCGATGATCCTCGGCCCCGACGGCCAGAAACTGTCGAAGCGCCACGGTGCGGTGAGCGTGCTGCAGTACGACGCCGACGGCATCCTGCCCGAGGCGCTGTTCAACTACCTGGCGCGGCTCGGCTGGAGCCACGGCGACGACGAGAAGTTCACGCGCGCGCAGCTCGTCGAGTGGTTCGATCTCGAGCACGTGAACCGGGCGCCGGCGCAGTTCAACCCGGACAAGCTGCTGTGGCTCAACAGCGAGTACATCAAGGAAGCGGACGACGAGCGGCTGGCATGGCTGGTCAGGCCGCGTATCGAGGCGCGCGGCGGCGTTGTTGCCGGGCCGGCGCCCGAGCGCGTCGTCGCACTGCTCAAGGACCGCGCGCGGACGCTTAACGAACTGGCCGAGGCGGCGCTGCTGTTCTACGGTCCCTTCACGATCGACGAGGCGCTGCTGCGCCAGCACCTTGCCGGACCGGGACTCGACGCGCTGCGCGCCTTCACCGGGCGCGCGGCCGACGTGGCCTGGGATCGGCCGGCGCTGTCGCAGCTCGTCAAGGCGATCGTCGGCGAACTCGGGCTGAAGATGCCGCAGGTGGCCGTGCCGCTGCGCGTGGCCGCCACCGGCCGCACGCAGACGCCGTCGATCGACGCCGTGCTCGAACTGATCGGCCGCGAGCGCGTGCTCGAGCGCCTGCGCAGCGCGCTGGCGCGCGTCGGCGCTTAGGCCGAATCAGGTCTCGCCGCGCACGCGGGTGACTGCGGCGGTGCGCGTTTCCACGCCGAGTTTTTCGTAGATGCGCTGCAGGTGCTTGCCGACCGTGCGCGCGCTGATGCCGAGGATCGCGCCGATGTCGCGGTCGGTCTTTCCGGCGGCCACCCACTGCAGCACCTGCCGCTGCCGCGCTGACAGCGGCCAGCGATCGAGCGCCTGCGTTTCGGCCGCCGTCGTCGATTCGTCGAGCAGCACGTACATGCCGCCGGCGGCGTCGATTGCCGCGTAGGTGCGCACGGCGAGCCGGCCGGCGAAGGTCGAGCGCGCCAGCGGTGGCAGCGTCGAGGCAATCGACGCGCAGCGCAGCGGACGCGCCAGATAGGCGTTCAACTGGGCGGGCAGTTCAGCGCCGCGCTTCAGTCGCGCGCCCCACAGCCGCTGCATCTGCTCGGCGGCGCGCGGCGAAAAATCGCGCACGTCGCCGCGCGGCCCCAGGCGTATGGCGCCGATGTGCGTGCCCTGCAGGAGGTCGCCGAGCCCAAGCACCGCGGAGCGCGCCCGGTCGAGCGCCACCGCATGGCGATACAGCTCGCCGAGGGCGGGTGCAAGCGAATCGAGCAGCACGCGCTCGCGATCGCTGAAGTCGCGCCCCTTTCGGTTCAGCACAAAGCTGACCAGCAGCCGGTCGTCGACATGCAGCGGCAGCGCGATCGCGTGGTCGATGCCGACGCGCCGGTAGTAGTCGGTGTAAAGCGCCGTGTGGCGGAAATGCGGGAACGGAATCGAGTCGCTGATCCTGTGCGCATCGCGCCCGCGTTCGATCGCGTGGTGGCGGACCAGCGGATGCTCGCTGAAGTGGCGGTCGAATGCGGTGCGGTCGGCGGCGCTGATCGCGTTGGCCGGCGTGCTGACCACGCTGCGCCGCCCGCTCGCAAGATCACAGACCGACAGTGTCGTGAGTTCGGAAGCGACGAGGCCGCTGATCAACTGCACGCCGCGTCGCGCGAACTGCTCGCTGTCGTCGGCCGCGGTCAGTTGCTGCACCACGCTCAGGCCGGCGCGGTAATCGCTGGCGCTTAGAAACGCCATGCCAGTCGCACCTTTCACCGTCGCGCGGCGATGTACGCAATCCTGCCCATCGCTGCGCCAACCGGTGCGGATCAGTATAGGCACCCCGGTTCGGTTAACAAGGAGGCTCCAAATGAATGCATCCCGCAGTTGTGTATCGGCACGGCTCGCGCTCGCCACGTTGATGCTGCTGCCGGCGCTGGCGCTGGGCAATTCGCTCGATGGCCGCCGCTTCGACGGCGTGTTCATCGAACGCGGCAAGACTTCCGGCGATGCCGACACGCTCAGCTTCAAGGATGGCCGCTTCCGCTCGAGCGCCTGCGACCGCTACGGTTATTCGGACGCGCCGTACAAGGCGACTGCGGCCGGCGACGCCGTGCATTTCGAGGCCGAGACCGAAAGTCCGCGCTACGGCAAGTTGCTTTGGAAGGGCGTCATTCGCGACGGCAAGCTCGATGCCAGCGCGATGTCGATCCGCCAGGGCAAGGCGCCGGTGGAGAACTGGGTCGTGGCCGGCGAGAAACGCTGAAGGTCCGGACCGAGCTGCGCATTCACTTGGCCGTCGGCGCGGCCACACGCGACCGCAACGTTGAAAGAGGAGCCGAACATGGCACGCAAGTACATCGATTGCCGCGAGTTCCCGAGCGAGATGAACTGCACGCTGGCGATGGCTGCAGACAGCGAGGACGAGTTGCTCGAGGCTGCCGTCGAGCACGCAGTGGTCGTCCACAAGCATCAGGACTCGCCCGAATTCCGCCGGCAGCTGCGCAAGCTGTTCAAGAACGGCACGCCGCCCGTCTGAACATAGACAAGAACGGCCAGCCGGAAATCGACCTGCCGGGCGGCAAGACAGCGCCGTCCGGCTCGTCGATCGCGGTTTCGTCTCTCCCTGCGCCGATGAAGACATCGCCCGAGGCCGTCTACCACGATGGCATGCGCCGGCTGCAGGACCGCTTCGACACGCGGCGGCTGGCCGACCGGCTCGAAGAGAAGCTCGGCCGCACGCAGTTCACGGCGGAAGATCGCGCCTTCATCAGCAGCCGGACGATGTTCTTCCTGGCAACGGCGGATGCGCAGGGACGGCCGGACTGCTCGTACAAGGGCGGCGCGGCCGGATTCGTTCGCGTCACCGACGTCAACGAGCTGGCGTTCCCGAGCTACGACGGCAACGGCATGTTCCGCAGCCTCGGCAACGCGCTGGTCAACGCGGCCGTGGCGCTGCTGTTCATCGATTTCGCGCAACCGCAGCGCCTGCGCGTCAACGGGCTTGCCCATCTTCGGCACGACGATCCGTTGCTCGAATACTTTGCCGGCGCGCAGCTGGTGGTGCGCGTGCGCGCGAAGCAGATCTTTCCGAACTGCCCGCGCTATATCCACCGGATGTCGCTCACCGAGACATCCCCATACGTGCCGCAGGCCGGCCGCGCAGCGCCGGTGCCGGCCTGGAAGCGTTTTGAGATCTTCCGCGACGTACTGCCGCGCGACGACCCGGCGCGAGCCGCCGGTGGCGCGGCGACACCTTCAAGGAGTGACCAATGACACATGCCCATGCAGTTGCTCACAGCGAAATGGCTGAATGGAAGAACTTCGCCAAGCCCGACGAAGTGCGCGAGTTCCCGAAGGGGCGGGTCGAACTGATCAGGATCGGCGGCGCGATGATCGGCCGCGCGGTGTTCGACCCCGGCTGGCGCTGGGCGACGTCGGTGCAGCCGCTGGCCAAGACCGCCAGTTGCGAAGCGCCGCACTTCCAGTATCACGTCTCCGGCGTGCTGCGCATCCACATGGACGACGGCACCGAGTTCGACTGCAAGCCCGGCGACGTCTCGCTGCTGCCGTCCGGACACGACGCCTGGGTTGTTGGCGACGAGCCGGCCGTGGTGGTCGACTTCCAGGGCATGATCGATTACGCGAAGTCGCGTTAGGTCCGGCCCGCAACGCTGCCTGCCGCGTGCGCGGCGCCGCAGCTCCCGGCGCTGCGCGCACTAATGCGCGGACGATCTCCCGTTTGCCTGCTGCGCTGCGGCCGCTATAATGCGCGGCTCTTGCGTGGGGGTATAGCTCAGCTGGGAGAGCGCTTGCATGGCATGCAAGAGGTCAGCGGTTCGATCCCGCTTACCTCCACCACGATCACCCGAAGGATTCGTCCCCTTCGTCTAGAGGCCTAGGACACCGCCCTTTCACGGCGATAACAGGGGTTCGAATCCCCTAGGGGACGCCAGTAACAAAAAGGCCCGACACTGCTCGGGCTTTTTTCTTTGGTTGCAACGCGCGGCAATGAATCGAGCGCTTGCCGGACAGCGAGCGAGGCGGCGATGACACCAACCGACGCGAACCAGAACCGCCCACCACGGCGCCGACGTCGGTGGCTGCTCGACGTGGCCCTGGTCGTGCTGGCCTTTGCCGCCGTGCAGGCTTTTCTCACGCGCGACGTCGTGCGCGGTGCGCTGCCGCGGCTCGAAGGCAAAACCGCCGACGGCATGACGCTCAGTTCGGAGCAGTGGCGGCGGACGCACGCCGGCGACGCCGCTCTACTTTACGTGTGGGCGACGTGGTGTTCGATCTGCAAGACCGTCGAGGCCAATGTCGATGCGGTCGCGGACGATACGCCGGTGCTGACGCTGGCCATGCAGTCCGGTGGCGTTGTCGAAGTCGATCGTTTCCTGGCAGCGCGTGGCTACCGCTGGACGACGCTGGTCGATAGCGAGGCGCGGCTGAGCGCCCAACTCGGCGTCGACGCGGTGCCGACCTTGATCTTCATCGACCGGGCCGGAACCATCCGTGCGGTGACGCAGGGCTACACGAGCGAGATCGGCATTCGCCTGCGGTTGTGGTGGGCACGCTGGAACGCGTGATCGCCCGCCGCGGCTGAGCCGAACGGCGCTGCTTTCTGCCGCCCGGCGACCGCTTTCTGTCGTGGCGGTCTCATGCGCCTTGTGCGGCGCCGTTGTGCGACAGGCCAAGTTGTGCCAGCGGCGCGCGCCCGTAGGCGGCGCTGATGCGCGCCAACCGGTCGGCCGTTTCGGCGCCGACCATTTCCCAGGTGAAGCGCCAGGTCCAGCACTGCTGCGAGCCCGGCGTGTTCATCCGGTGCTCGCTCGGCAGCCCGAGCGCGTCCTGCAGCGGAAACAGCACCAGGTTGGCCACCGACTGGCTCAGCGCGCGGATCGCCGCCCAGTGCACGTTGTCGCCGGCTATATCCAGGTAGGCGCCGGCGAATGCGCTTTCGCGCGGCGGCGCGCTGCGCCACCAGCCGTCGAACGTGTCGTTGTCGTGCGTGCCCGTGTAGGCACAGGCATTGGCGACGAAGTTGTGCGGCAGGTAAGGGTGGTCGGCGTCCTCGCCGAACGCGAACTGCAGGATGCGCATGCCGGGAAAGCCGAAGTGATCGCGCAGCACCTCGACATCGGGCGTGATCACGCCGAGATCCTCGGCGATCACCGGCAGCGCGCCGAGCGCCTTGGCCATCGCCTCGAACAAATCGGCTCCCGGCCCCGGAACCCAGCGGCCATCGATGGCGGTTGAACTCGCCGCCGGAATCTCCCAGTAGCCGGCAAAGCCGCGGAAATGATCCAGGCGCAGCCAGTCGGCAAGTTCGAGCTGTCGCTGCATTCGGGCGATCCACCACGCGTAGCCATCGCGTCGCATTGCGGTCCAGTCGTACAGCGGATTGCCCCAGCGCTGGCCGGTGGCGCTGAAGTAATCCGGCGGCACGCCGGCGACCACGCTCGGCTGCAGGTGTTCGTCGAGCAGGTAGAGATCGGGCCGCGCCCAGCAGTCGGCCGAATGGTGGGCGACGAAGATCGGCAGATCGCCCATCAGCAGCACGCCGCGCTCGTTGGCGTAGCGGCGCACCGCCTTGCACTGGGTGTCGAAGCACCACTGCGTGAAGCGCCAGAACATCACGTCGGCGGCGAGCCGCTGATTGGCAGCGACGAGCGCGCGCGGTTCACGCCGGGCCAGCCCGCGCGCCCAGCGCGGCCATGGCGCGAAGCCGGTCTCGGCCCGCTGCGCCTCGTCGAGCGCCATGAACAGCGCGTAGTCGTCGAGCCAGTGCGCCTGCGCGGTGCAGAAGGCGTCGAAGGCCTTGCGGTCAGCGGCTTCGGCACCGGAAAGAAAACCGCGTGCCGCGGCGGCGAGCTTGCCCATGCGCCAGCCGATGACGGCGCCGAAGTCGACGTGCTGCTGGGCGAACTGCGCGGTTTCCTGCGCCGCGATCGGCGCCAGCCAGCCCTTCTCGACCAGCGGTTCGAGCGCGATCAGCAACGGTGATCCGGCAAAGGCCGAAACGCTGGCGTAGGGCGAGTTGCCGGGACCGATCGGCACCAGCGGCAGCATCTGCCACACGCTCTGACCGGCGGCGACCAGCCAGTCGACGAAGTGGTAGGCGGCAGGGCCGAAATCGCCGCTGCCGTGCGGGCCGGGCAGCGAAGTCGGGTGCAGCACGATGCCGGAGCGGCGGCGCTCGGCGAAGCCTGCGCCATGCTGGCGAGGCAGGACCTTCGTCGCGGCGGCCTCAGCCATCGGTCAGCAGCAGCACCGATTGCGCCGGCGCCTCGATCGTTGCCGTCTCGACGACGCGCTGGGCTGCCGCCGGTTCGCTCGAATCGAGCAGACAACGCCAGCGGCCGGCCGGCAACACGCAATCGTGCGCTCGCGTGTCGGCGTTGAAGATCAGCACGACGGCGGCGCAGCCTTCGGGGGAGAACTTCACGGCCAGGCAACGGCGCGCATGATCGTGCCACCGTGCCGGCGTCATCGCATGGTCCGCAAAGTCGCGCCAGTCGACTTCGCGCTGGTCGCCGGCTCGCGCGTGGTCGGCCAGCCAATGCGACTGCCGCAGCGCCGGCAGCCGCCGCCGCAGCGCGATCAGCTTCG
>JBFGOX010000107.1:0-7972 GCA_041565015.1 Burkholderiaceae bacterium | reverse complement strand
GCTTCGTCGAGTCGGCGCCGTTCGCCTCCGACTACACGTTCGAGCGGATCTATTACCGTTCGCTGCGCGAGCGCGAGAGCGACTACCTGACCACGCGCGACTATCTGTGGCGCTGGGACACCGATTGGTTCTGGTGCTCGAAGAACCTCGGCGCGCAGCAGCGGTGGCTGCGCCGCCTTTATGGGCCATCGCGCCTGAACTCGCGCACGTACACGAAGCTGATGCGGCTGAACAGCCGGTTCGGGTTGACCCGTGCGCTGGATCGCCTATCCGGCTGGCATCGCGAAACGGTGATCCAGGACGTCGACCTGCCGATCGATCATGCCGAGGAGTTTCTCGATTTCCTGCTGCGCGAGATCGCGATCGTGCCGGTCTGGATCTGCCCGATCGGCGCCACCGAGCAGACCGTGCGCTTTCCGCTGTTTCCGCGCCGCGCCGAACTGTATGTGAACTTCGGTTTCTGGGACGTCGTGCGGCGCCGGCAGAAGTCTCCGCCGGGCCACTTCAACGGCCTGGTCGAACGCGAGGTCGCGCGCTTGAGCGGTATCAAGTCGCTGTACTCGGACAGCACCTACGATGCCGCCGAATTCTGGTCGACCTACGGCGGCGACGAGTACTACCGGCTGAAAGCGCGCTACGACCCGGAAGGCCGCCTCGGCGACCTGTACGAGAAGTGCGTGCTGCGGCGGTAGGCAAACCGGAGCCGGACGCCACCGGATTGCCGCTCGCGCCCATGCTGTTCATCCGACTGCTTCCCCCGGCGCTGGCGCTGCTGCTGCTCGCCGCGCATTTCTATCGTGCCGGCTGGCTGCCGCTGGCGGTGCTGTCGCTGGCGCTGATCGCCCTGCTGGCGGTGCCGCGGGCCTGGGCCGCGCGGACGGTGCAGTTCGCGATGGTGCTGGGTGCGCTCGAGTGGCTGCGCACGCTGGCGGCGTTTGCGGCAGTCCGCGTCTCGTTCGGCCAGCCTTACCTGCGACTGGCCGCAATCCTGGCCGCGGTGGCCGCGTTCACGCTGCTTTCGGCCTGGGTGTTCAGGCAGCGCGCGGTTCGCGCGCGCTTCAACCTGCCGCCGGTCGGTGCCGACGCGGACCCGCTCGCTTAGCCGATTCGGCGCGTCGATCGACGCCGAACGACCGTGTGCATCGGTCCGTTCGGCGAATGACGCGTTCGGGTGAGCCGTAATTACCCGCAGCGATGGCTCGACTGAAGCGCAAGCGTGTAATTTCTCAGCGCGCTTGCGGTCGGCCGGCCGGTGCCGAGGCGCAACGCCAGCGAGAAGGACGATGTCACGACCTTTGCGGTCGACGTCGCACTCGATTCAGTCTAGCGAGGGCAAGTCTATGAATCCGGTCGTTGATCGGCCGACAGGGGCGCCGGCGCGGCCGGTTCCGTTGCCCTGGCGCGAACGCGGCGACTCGTTGCGCAGCCGTCTGCTGGCGCGGATGCCCGCCGCCTGGGTGCGCAACTCGATGGCGATCGTCCTGGCCGGCGGCCGCGGCACGCGATTGGCCCAGCTGACGGACTGGCGTGCCAAGCCGGCGGTGTCTTTCGGCGGCAAGTACCGGATCATCGACTTCGCGCTGTCGAACTGCGTGAATTCCGGCCTTCGGCGCATCGGCGTTTGCACGCAGTACAAGGCCCAGAGCCTGATCGGCCACATCCAGCGGGCGTGGAGTTTTCTCGACGGGCGCTTCGGCGAATTCGTCGAACTGCTGCCGGCACAGCAGCGGCTGGAGCCGGTCTGGTACCGCGGTACCGCAGATGCCGTCTACCAGAACCTTGACCTGCTGATGCGTCGCGAGCCGCAGTATGTCGTCGTGCTGGCCGGCGATCACGTCTACAAGATGGACTATCAGGTGATGCTGGCCGAGCACGTCGAATCGGGCGCCAGCGCGACGATCGCCTGCATCGAGGTACCGATCGAGGAAGCCTCAGCCTTCGGCGTCGTCGCGGTCGACAGCGAAGGGTGGATCAACCGCTTCGAAGAGAAGCCGGCGCGGCCGCGGTCGGTGCCGGGCCGGCCCGACCTGGCGCTGGTCAGCATGGGCATTTACGTGTTCGATGCCGAATTCCTGTACACGGTGGTATCGCGCGACGCGGTAGTGCCGGGTTCGCAGCACGATTTCGGCCGCGATGTCATTCCCGCGCTGCTGGCCGACGGTTGTCGCGTGCGGGCGCATAACTTTCGCACGAGCTGCGTGAACATGTCGCAGGGCAAGCCATACTGGCGTGACGTCGGCACGATCGACGCGTTCTGGGAGGCCAATCTCGAATTGACGCGCGTGGTGCCCGACCTGAACCTGTATGACCGCGAATGGCCGATCTGGACCTATCAGGAGCAGCTGCCGCCGGCGAAATTCGTTTTCGACGACGACGACCGGCGAGGAATGGCGCCGGACTCGCTGGTCGCCGGCGGCTGCATCGTCAGCGGCGCCGTCGTGCGCCGCTCGCTGCTGTCGTCGAACGTACGGGTCGATGACCGGGCCCGCATCGAGGATGCGGTGCTGCTGCCGCACGTGCACGTCGGCGAAGGCTGCGTCGTAAGGCGCGCGGTCGTCGACAAATACTGCCGACTGCCGCCGAATCTGGTGGTCGGCGCCAACCCCGCGGACGACCGGCGGCGCTTTCACGTCACCGACAAAGGAGTGACGCTGATCACGCCGGAAATGCTCGGCCAGTACGAAAGGGCCAGCGGACCGATCACCGCCGGCGCAATCAAGCTCGAGCCGGAGGATCAGCTCAGCTGACGACCTTCCAGCTGCCGTCCGCCTGCCGGCAGGCAGTACCGTAAACGGTGTCCCGCTTGCCGCCGATCACCGCATCGACGGAGTACTCGCGGCACGGTCCTTCCGCCCGCTCGACCGTCTTGGTCGGCACCACGGTGTACTGGTTGCCGGTATCGGGATTGCGCCACTGCGTCGGCACCCCGGTGCGCACGGTCTCGAGCGCATGCGCGGTCTTGCGCCGGTCGTTGTCGTCCATCGACCGGCCGACCGCGCCGCCGATCGCGGCCCCGGCGATCGCGCCGAGAATCGTCGCGGTCGTGCGGCCGCTGCCGCCGCCGACCTGCGAGCCGAGCACGCCGCCCAGCACGCCGCCGATCACCATCCCGGCCTGTTCCTGGGTTGGCGGCGTCGCGCAGGCGGCCAACGCCAGCGTCGTGGCCACTGCGGTTGTACGAATCAACGTGTTCTTCATCTTCGAACTCCTGAAATTCATCGTGTTTCGGGCCCGGCGAGTTATCGCCGACCCGCATTCGACCGTCAACCGGCCGATTGGTGCCTGCTGCCGCCCCCCCGGCGCCTAGTGCGCGGCCTCCACGATCGCAGTCAGCGCAGGCGAGCGGCACAGTAGTCGAGCAGCTTGCGCAAGGTGGTCAGCCTGGCGACATCGGCGTCCGGGATGTCGATGCCGGTGCGCTCCTTCAGCGCGACCAGGAAATTGAGCCAGTCGGCCGAGTCGAGATCGACCTGGTCGCGCAGCGGCTTGTCGGCCGCGATCGTCGCCGGGTCGATCTCGGGCGCGATCGAGGTCAGCGACGCGATCACTTGCTGCTGCAGTTGTTCAGGTTTCATTGTTGGCATCCTTTTCGGCGGGCCGGTCGAGTTCATCAGGCGCCAGCAGCGCATCGCGGATCGCGGCGAGGAACAGGCCGCCGCGATGGCCATCGCCGGCGCGATGATCGGCGGCCAGGCTGGCAGTGACCACCGGTGCGGCACGCAGCGCGCCGTCGAGCGCCCAGGCACGTTCGGTGACGCGTCCGAAGCCGACCAGCGCGACCTGCGGCGGGTAGATGACGCCGAGCACGCTGGCCACCCCCTGGTCGCCGAGGTTGGTGACGGTGATCGTCGCGTCGGAAAGCTCGGAGCTGCGCAACTGGCCGGCGCGCGTGCGGCGCACGAGATCGAGCAGCGCCCGGGTGAGCGTGGCGATGTCCAGCGCCGGCACGTCGTGCAGCGCCGGCGCGACGAGGCCCCCCTCGCGCAGCGAAATCGCCACGCCGAGGTGGATGCCGGTGCCGGGCTCGAAGCCGTCCTTCCAGTAGCCGTTGAAATCCGGAAACCGCTGCAGCGCCCGCGCCACCGCCTTCAGCTGCAGGGCAGCCATCAGCAGCCGGTCGGCCACGCTGCGCTCGGCATTGCGTTCGGCCAGCCAGGCGGTGGCCGCTAGCAGCGGCACGTCTTCGCTCAGGTAGTAGTGCGGGATCTCGCGCTTGCTGCGCGCCATCGCCGCTGCGATCACCGCGCGCATCTTCGGCGTTCGCGAACCGGCAGGCGCTTGTGCGACGGCCTTGTCTGGCGAAGGTGCGCGAGCCGTGCGCGCGCCGGCGGCTGCCTCGACGTCGGCCAGCGATACCTCGCCCTGTGCGCCGCTGCCGGCCAGCGTCAACACGTCGATCGACAGTTCCTGCGCCCGCCGGCGCGCCGCCGGCGAGATCCGTTTGCGCCCGGCCGTTGCCGGCGCGCCGGGCCCGGCGGGTACTTTCGCGCGTTTCGCCGCTGCCGGCGCAGTGGCACCAGCGCCTGCCGTGATCGGCGCAGCCGCTTGCCCGGCTGCGACGGGTGCTGCTGCCGGCGATGGCGCAACTTTCTTCTTCTGGGCCGGCGCGACGCGCCGGGCAAGTTGCTCGTCGACCGTCGCCGCGCTCTCATCGGCCTCGCGCAGGACCGCCATCGGCGTGCCGACCGGAATCGTGGCGCCGGGCTCGGTGAGCAGCTTGTGCACGACACCGTCGTGCCAGCATTCGACGTCGATCGCCGCCTTTGCCGTGTCGACCACACAGACGACCTGACCTTTCCTGACCGCGTCGCCCGGCGCGACCAGCCACTCGAGCAGCTTGCCTTCGTCCATGTCGGCGCCGAGCGAGGGCAGGCGGAATTCGATCATCGTGCTTGCACGACCTCGGCCGCGGCCTTGCCGCAAACCTGCCGGACGGCCGCAACGATCTTCGGCGGCATCGGCAGCGCGGCTTCTTCCATGTGCTTGGCGTACGGGATCGGCACCTCTTCGCTGCACACGCGCGCCGGCGGCGCGTCGAGTTCGTAGAAGGCGCGCTCGTTGATGCCGGCGATGATTTCCGCGGCCAGGCTGCAGGTGCGCCAGCCCTCGTCGACGACGACCACGCGGTGCGTGCTGGCCACCGAGCGGGTGATCGTGTCCCAGTCCAGTGGCCGCAGCACGCGCAGGTCGATGACTTCTGCGTCGATGCCGTCGCCCGCCAGTTCGTCGGCGGCGGCCATCGCGCGCGGCAGGCTGCCGCCGTAGGTGACGAGCGTCAGGTCCTTGCCGGCGCGGCGCACCGCAGCGTGCGCGATGTCGACGGCCGGTGGCGGTTCGGCGAGTTCGCCTTCGAGGTTGTACAGCTGCGCGTGTTCGAAGATCACCACCGGGTCGGGGTCCTCGAGCGCCGGCCACAGCATGCCGCGCGCGTCGTCGATCGTCGCCGGCGCCAGCACCCTGATGCCCGGCACGTGCGCATACCAGACCTCGAAGCTGTGCGAGTGCTGGGCGGCGAGCTGGCGGCCGGCGCCGGTGGCCATGCGGATGACGACCGGCACCGAGTACTGGCCGCCCGACATGTGGCGCAGCGTGGCGGCGGTGTTCACGATCTGGTCGAGCGCGAGCAGAGAGAAGTTGACCGTCATCACTTCGACGATCGGACGAACACCGCCGAGGGCGGCGCCGATGCCGGTGCCGACGAAGGCCAGTTCCGACAGCGGCGTGTCGCGGATGCGCTCGGGGCCGAACTCCTCATACAAGCCCTTGGTCACCGCGTAGGCGCCGCCATAGCGGCCGACGTCCTCGCCCATGATGAACACGCGGGGGTCGCGCAGCAGCGCTTGGCGATGCGCCTCGCGCAGCGCCTCGCGGTAGGTCGTCTTGCGCAGTTCGGGCATGCGGCTCACCTGTTCTTTTCGGTCGCCATGCCGGCGGCGTCGAGATAGCTGTCGACGAAGGCGGCCAGATCGTCCCAGTCGGTGTATTCGTGGTCCTGCGACGTGTCGACTTCGCCGCCTTCCTTCTCGGCGATGCGGCGCATGATGAAGCGCTTGAAATAATCGTACTTCGTGTACAGGAGGGCGCCGGCCACGCAGTGAACAAGGCCCGCGTTCAGTCCCGTTTCGTCGACGAACTGCTGCGCCAGCGCGCGCGCTTCCTGTTGCTCCTGCGCGCTGCTCGAGGCCATCGACAGGCTGACCGAGAAGAAAGCGTTGGGCAGACCGTTGATCCAGGCGGCGTTTTCCCGGATGAAGTGCGCCAGCGCGCTCTGGTGCTTGCCCTGGTGCAGCGAGCCGCCCATGACGACACCTTCGTAGACGGGCTGCACCTGCCTTGCCTCCGACGAGGCGCTGTCGACGACCCGCGCCACGTGGCCACGGCTTCGCAACCTTTCGCCGATGAACTCGGCGATCTTGCGCGTGTGCCCTTCGGTGGTGCCGTAGACGACGAGAATTCGCTTCATCGTGTGGGTCCAGCGATCGTGGTCCCGCTGCCGGCCGGCACCTGTTCAAGTGACATTCGGATCCGGCTGCAACAGGCAGAACGTATTGCCCTCCGTGTCGCGACAGGCGACGAGGTAGCCGACACCCGGCAGCGCCTGCTTCGGCTCGCGTATCGTCCCGCCGCAGGCGACCACGCGCGCCGCTGCCTCGTCTGCCGACGCGACCTCGTAGACGACGGCGGTCGAGTCGCCGGGCTCGACGCGACGGGCGATGCCGCCGGTGATTCCCGGTTGATCGGCGGTACCGGTCGACATCAGCCAGTACTCGGCTGGCCCGTCCCATCGATCGACACTCCAGCCGAACAGCCGGCGATAGAACTGCGCGGCGCGTGCCGGATCGTCGGCGCTGAGATCGAAATGAACGACGCGGGTCATTGCCGCTGCCTCCGTCATGCGGGCGTGGTGACGTCGCGGGTCAGGTCTTCGACCGGCTCCCAGCTGCCCGCTTCGGCGAACGCTACCGCGGCGTCGACCTCGGCCACGGCTTCGCGGTCGATCTGCTGGAAGTCGTCCTCGCTCATCAGGCCGGCGGCCTTCAGGCAATCGGTGAACGTGTGGATCGGCCCGTGCTGCTTCCAGCGTTCGACTTCCGCCTTGTCGCGATACAGCTCGGCGTCGAACATCGAGTGCGCGCGGAACCGGTAGGTGTGCAGTTCGAGAAAGAACGGCGACTGCGTGCTGCGCACCCGCTCGACCGCCTCGCCGGCGGCTTCGTGTACGGCCAGCACGTTCATGCCATTGATGTGCGCGGTCGGAATGCCGAAGCCGGCCACTTTTTTCGTCAGGTCGATCTGCGACTCGGAGCGCCCCAGCGCCGTGCCCATCGCGTACAGGTTGTTCTCGCAGATGAACAGGACCGGAAGCCGCCACAGCGCGGCCAGGTTCAGTGATTCGTGAAACACGCCTTCGGCCACCGCGCCCTCGCCGAAGAAGCAGGCGGTCACGCGACCTTCGCGTTTTTGATACTGGCCGGCCAGCGCCAGGCCGACGGCCAGCGGCAGCCCGCCGCCGACGATCGCATTGCCACCATGGAAGTTCGTCGCGGCGTCGAACAGGTGCATTGAGCCGCCGCGACCGCGCGAGCAGCCTTCGACCTTGCCGTACATCTCGGCCATGATCGCGTTCATCGACACGCCGCGCAGCAGGGCCTGGCCGTGTTCGCGATAGGTGGCGACCACGTTGTCCTCGGCCGCGAGATGCGGCATCACGCCGGCGGCGACCGCCTCCTCGCCGATATACAGGTGCAGGAAGCCGCGAATCTTGCCTTCGCCGTACAACTCGGCGCAGCGCTCCTCGAGCCGACGGATGCGCACCATGTCGCGCACCCGCGCCAGGCAGAACTCGCGCGGGTAAGGCGCCACGTCGGTCGTGAAGCGCGTCAGTTCGGCAATTCGCTCGTCGACGTTCATCGCTCGATCGCCGTTCGTGCGCGCGATGCCGGCGCTGCTTGCCGCGCGGGCGGCAACAGGC
>JBFGOX010000106.1:0-8022 GCA_041565015.1 Burkholderiaceae bacterium | reverse complement strand
TCGGTCATGGCGGGTCGATATGACGTCGAAGGTGGAGGCGATGCAAGGTCGCACTATGGCACCAAGCCGACGCTTTTCTCACGCTGAGTGGGGGTCCTTCTGCGGCCTGATTGCCGACCTAGCCTCAAGGTCGCGAACAGCCCCAAGAACGACGCTGAACATGTGCAGGCGGGATCGAGGTATCCATGGCGACAAATCTCTCGCTGCGCTACCGGAAGTGTCAGCGCTCGAGAGCTCGCGGCCGCCCGTCACCAGAAGGGCCTGCTCTCGAGAACAGCGCAGACTCGTTGGACGTCGGGCAGGTTATAGACTAACTAGATCGGACGCCCATCCGAATAAGGGCTGTGAAACCGACAAGGGAAAAACGACAAGGAGGTTCCAATGAAGCATCCTGGATACCTGGGAGCATCGCTCGCCGCGCTCCTGCTGATGACGACACCGGCCTCGGCCGAGAACGTCCTGCGCTGGACGAGCCAGGGCGATGCGCTGACCCTCGATCCGCATTCGCAGAACGAGGGCCCGACCAACGCGATGAACGGGACGATTTACGAAGCCCTGGTGACCCGCGATGCGGCGATGGCGTTGCAGCCCGAGTTGGCAGAGAGCTGGACGCCCGGCGCAGACGGCTGGACCTTCAACCTCCGCAAGGGCGTGAAATTCCACGACGGCGCCGATTTCACCGCTGAGGACGTGGTATTCTCGTTCGAACGCGCCAAGGCGGAAGCCTCGGACTTCAAGGAGCAGGCGGCGAACGTCGCGTCGGTCCAGGTGATCGACGAATTCACCGTTAAGCTGCTCACCGATGGTCCGAACCCGATCCTGCCGAACCAGCTCACGTCGATCTACATGATGGACAAGGGCTGGGGCGAGGCGAACAATGTCGCGCTGCCGCAGGACTTCAAGGCCAAGGAAGAGACCTTCGCCGTGCGCAACGCCAACGGCACCGGCCCGTTCATGCTCAAGCGCTACGAACCCGATGCACGGCTGGTGCTCGCCGCCAGTCCGCACTGGTGGGGCCGCGGCACGAAGTTCGGCGGCGGCAACGTGACCGAAGCGATCTACACGGTGATCCAGTCCGACGCGACGCGGATGGCAGCGCTGGCCACCGGCGAGGCAGAGTTCGTCATTGACCCGCCGTTCCAGGACGTGGCGCGACTCGCGCAGGATCCGCGGCTGAAGTTCGCCTCGACCAGCGACATCGGCACGCAGTACCTCGGCTTCGACCAGGCGCGTAGCGAACTCGAGACGAGCGACATAAGGGGCCGCAATCCGTTCAGGGACGTTCGCGTGCGGCGCGCGGTATACCAGGCGATCGACATCGAGACGATCGTCGCCAAGGTGCTGCGCGGACAGGCCACGCCGACCGGCTCGTTCGTCTCGCATCGGGTCGACGGTCATGTGCCCGAACTTGACCGCCGGCTAGCGTACGACCCGGCGGCCTCGCGCGCGGCGCTGAAGGAAGCGGGTTACGCCGACGGCTTCTCGGTCCAACTCGACTGCGTCAACGTCACTTTCCGCGCAGCGGTGTGCCAGGCGATCACGGCCATGCTGGCGCAGATCGGCATCCGCGCGTCGTTCCAGCCAGCACCGAGCGCGCTGTTCTTCCCCAAGCTGACACAGGCGACGACCAGCTTCTTCGAATTCGGCTGGATCCCTACCACCGATCCCTGGAGCATGCTCAATTCGATCGTGCGCAGTTACGACGGCGCCGGTGCCGGCGCCTTCAACGGCGGCCGCTACTCGAATCCGAAGCTCGACGCGCTGATCGACGCCATCCGTGTCGAGCCCGATCTGGCGCGGCGGCGGCAGCTGACCGGCGATGCGCTGCGACTGATGGCCGAGGATCTGCCGCTGGTGCCGCTGTACCGGCGCAAGATCAACTGGGTGATGCGGCCGAACATCCACGTGACGCCTTGGCCGAACGACATCCTGGAGCTGCGCTGGGTGCGGATCGACTGACCAGCCACCGGGTTGCGACCCGGCCGGCGTATCGTAAGCGCCGATCCGAATGTCCCGAAGCCGACGAACGCTGCAGCATGAGGTGCCTGCCGCCGTGCCGACTGCACACTTCGGTCCGTGAACCCTGTCGCCGCATTGCCTGAACGATGTCCATCACCCGCTTTTCCTTCCCCACCACGATCCACTTCGGCGCCGGCAGCCGCAAGCTCGTCGGCGATCACCTGCGCGAGCAGGGTATCGGCCGGCCGCTGATCGTCACCGACCGCGCGCTGGCGCAGCTGCCGGTGCTCGCCGAGTTCCGCGCGCAACTCGCCAGCGGACTCGACGTCGGCGTGTATTCGGGCGTGCACGGCAACCCGACCGCAGCACAGGTGATGGCCGGCGCGGCGGCCTGCAAGTCGCATCGCGCCGACAGCGTGATCGGCTTCGGCGGCGGCGCGGCGCTCGATGTCGCCAAGGTCGTCGCCCTGATGGCCGTGCACGAGGGCCACGTGCTCGAATACGTGTGGGATCACCCGCAGGTGCGGCCGATCGTCAACGAGCTGCCGCACTTCATTGCCTTGCCGACCACCGCCGGCACCGGCTCCGAGGTCGGCCGCTCGAGCGTGGTCAGCGAGGACGACACGCACCTGAAGCGGATCGTTTTTTCGCCGAAGCTGCTGGCCCGGGTCGTGTTTGCCGATCCCGAACTGACGCTGGCGCTGCCGGCGAACGTCACCGCGGCCACCGGCATGGACGCGCTGACGCACAACGTCGAAAGCTACCTGTCGCCGGCGTACCACCCGTTGTGCGACGGCATCGCGCTCGAAGGCACGCGCATCGCTGCGCGGGCATTGGCGACCGCGGTGCGCGAGCCGGGCAACTTGCAGGCGCGGACGGACATGATGATGGCCTCGATGATGGGCGCGATCGCCTTCCAGAAGGACCTCGGCGCCGTGCACTCTTGCGCGCACGCGCTCGGCGCAGTGTGCGATCTGCATCACGGACTGGCCAACGCGTTGATGATCGAGCCGGTGCTTCGCTTCAATCTCGAGGCGGTGCCGGAGAAGTTCGCCGAACTGGCGCACGCGGTCGGCGCCGGTCCGGCCCAGGCATTCGTGCCGTGGCTGAAGGAACTCAAACGCGCGATCGGCATCGCGCCGTCGCTCGCGGCCGTCGGCGTGAAGCGCGAGCAGATTCCGGCCCTGGTGGCGGTGGCCGAGAAGGACATCTGCCACCAGACCAACCCGCGTCCCTGCAGCCGTGCGGATTTTGCCCGCTTCTTCGAGCAGGCGATGTGAAATGACCGTGCGGCTGAAGATCGGGATATCGGCCTGCTTCTTCCACGCCGATCCGAACCGGCCCGTTTTCACCGGCAAGACACTGCAGTACGTCGAGCAGTCGATTGCGCACTGGGTGCAGTCGCAAGGCAATCTGGCGCTGGTGATCCCGTCGCCCGAGGGCGATACGCGCCGCGGCGACGTGACCCTCGATCATTACGCGGAACTGCTCGACGGGCTGGTGCTCGAAGGCGGCTCCGACCTGTGGCCCGGCAGCTATGGTGAGGCGCCGCTGCGCCCGGAATGGATCGGCGACCGCATCCGCGATGAGTACGAAATCGCGCTGGCGCGCGCCTTCATCGCCCGCGACAAACCGGTGCTCGGCATCTGCCGCGGCATGCAGTTGCTGAACGTCGCCTACGGCGGCACGCTGTACCAGGACCTGGCACTGCAGCAGCCCGGTCCTCTCTTTCATCGCAGCGCGCAGCTGTATGACCGCAATCACCACACGATCGAGTTCGAGCCCGGCACACGGCTGGCACGGCTTTACGACGGCGAAAACTCGGCCACCGTCAACAGCGTTCATCACCAGGGGATCAAGGACCTGGCTTCCGGATTCGTCGTCGAGGCACGCGCGCCCGATGGCGTCATCGAGGCGTTCCGTCATCGCGGCGACGCCTACGTCTGCGGCGTACAGTGGCACCCCGAATTCCACCTCGGCGAGAACGCGGCGCTTCTGGACGGCGCGCCGCTGCTCGCCGATTTCATGGCCGCCTGCCGCGCGGCGATCCGCTAGGGCCCGACATGCTGAAGATCCTGAACCCCGCCAACGGCCGGCTGCTGGCCGAACTGCCGACCGATACGATCGAGCACATCACCGCCAACACGCAGTGCGCGCGACAGAGCCAGGCGGCTTGGGCAGCGACACGGTTGGCCGACCGACTGGCCTGTCTGCGCCGTTTCCGCGACGAGATCCTGCGCGAGACCGAACGGCTGGCGGCGATCCTCACCTCCGAGGTCGGCAAGCCGATCAGTCAATCACGCATCGAGCTGAAGGGCGTGCTCGGCCGCATCGACTTCTTCCTCGACGCGACCGAACGGACGCTGGCGCCGCACGAGGTGTTTGACGAAGCCGGCATGCGCGAGCGCATCACGCATGAGCCGCTTGGCGTGGTGACCAACATCTCGGCCTGGAACTACCCGTATTTCGTCGGCGCCAACGTCTTCGTGCCGGCGCTGCTGGCCGGCAACGCGGTGCTCTACAAGCCGTCGGAGTTCGCCACGCTGACCGGTCTGGAGATCGGCAAGCTGCTGCACGCCGCCGGCGTGCCGCAGGACGTGTTCCAGGTCATCGTCGGCAACGGTGCCGCCGGCAGCGCGCTGCTGGCGCAGCCGATCGACGGCGTGTACTTCACCGGCTCGTATGCGACCGGCGCCAGGATCGCACAGGCGGTGGGGCCGCGCCTGATCAAGCTGCAACTCGAACTCGGTGGCAAGGACCCGACCTACGTGTGCGACGACGTCGACATCGCCGCTGCGGCCGCGTCGCTGGCCGACGGCGCGATGTACAACACCGGCCAGAGCTGCTGCTCGGTCGAACGCATCTACGTGCACGCGGCGATCCACGACGCTTTCGTCGACGCCTTCGTCGAGGAAGTACAGGGCTTGAAGATCGGCGATCCGACCGACGAGGCGAGCTACATCGGCCCGCTGACCCGCGCGCCGCAGCTTGCGGTGCTCGAAGCGCAGGTTGCCGATGCCAAGGCCAAGGGCGCGCGCCTGCTCATCGGCGGGCGCAGGCTCGATGCGCCCGGAAACTGGTTCGAACCGACGGTGTTCAGCCACGTCGATCACACGATGGCGCTGATGCGCGATGAAAGCTTCGGCCCGATCATCGGCATCCAGAAGGTCGGCGGGGACGACGAGGCGGTGCGGCTGATGAACGACACCGACTACGGATTGACCGCTGGCGTGTACACGCAGGACGCCGCGCGCGCCGAGCGCATCCTGGCGCAGGTCGACGCCGGCAGCGTCTACTGGAACTGCTGCGATCGCGTCAGCCCGCGGCTGCCGTGGAGCGGGGTGAAGCACTCCGGCATCGGCTTGACGCTTTCGAGCTACGGCATCGAGACCTTCACGCGGCCCAAGGCCTGGCACCTGCGCAGCGCCTGAGGCGATTGCGCCACGTTGTTCAGCCGCGCGCAGCAGCAAGCCATTGCTCGAACTGCGCCGCTGGCAGCGCGCCGCTGACGCGATCGACGAGCTTGCCGCCGCGGAAGATGGCCAGCGTCGGGATGCTGCGGATCGAAAGCTGCTGGCTCAGCTGCGGATTGGCGTCGGTGTCGACCTTGGCAAACAGCCATTCCGGGTGCGTGGCCGCGGCCTGCCTGAACACCGGCGCGAAGCCCCGACAGGGGCCACACCACTCGGCCCAGAAGTCCACCACCGCCGGCCGCGCACTCGCACGGAGAACCTCGGAAAAGTTCTGCTCGGTCAGCACCACCGGCGCGCCGGACAGCAGCGGCCGGCCGCAGCTGCCGCAGGCCGGTACATCATTGAGCCGCTCCGCATCGATGCGGTTCTTCTTGTAGCAATGCGGACAGGGGACAATCATGGCTGCGCCTGCACTGGACGGATGCCTTGACATGCGGGCGAAACGCCCAAGTTCAACACTTCTTCCGCACGACACGGCTTTGCTTCGTTGATGAAACGGGACCGACACGCTAGCCCGGCTTCGCCGCTCAAGCGTGCCGCTGCGCCGCGGCCTCGCGCGGCGGGCGAAGGCCCTGCGGCAGGCGATGATCTGCCGCGACTGTCCAAACGCATGAGCGAACTCGGGCTGGCCTCCCGCCGCGAGGCGGATGAGTGGATCGCCGCCGGTTGGGTTCGGGTCGACGGTGCCGTCGTCGATACCCTTGGTGCGCGTGTTCGCCCGGAGCAGAAGATTGAAATCGATCCGCGCGCGCGGCGTGAGCAGGCACACCGCGTCACCGTCCTGCTGCACAAACCGGTCGGCTACGTCAGCGGCCAGGCTGAGGACGGATATCAGCCGGCCATCGCGCTGGTCACGCCAGGAAATCGCTGGCGTGGCGATCGCGCGCCGGTCGAGTTCTCGCGCGCGCATTGGCGCGGACTGGCGCCGGCCGGAAGGCTCGACATCGATTCGACCGGCCTGCTCGTGCTGACGCAGGACGGCCGCGTCGCGCGCCAACTGATCGGTGCGGATTCGTCGATCGAAAAGGAATACCTGGTGCGCGTCACCTGGGCAGATGCGCCGCGAACCGGCCCTCTGCACGAGACCTTTCCTGCCGAACGGCTGCAGCTGCTGCGCCACGGACTCGTGCTCGACGGCGAGAAACTCAGGCCGGCGAAGGTGTCGTGGCAGAACGAAAGCCAGCTTCGCATCGTGCTGCGCGAAGGCAAGAAGCGGCAGATCCGCCGCATGTGCGAACTGGTCGGCCTGAAGGTGGTCGGGCTAAAACGAATCCGCATCGGCAGCGTCGCCCTCGGCGAACTGCCTCCCGGTCAGTGGCGCTACCTGCGCAGCGACGAGTCCTTTGGCTGAGCAAGAAAAAGGGCCGCGATCGTTGCGGCCCTCGCCTGACGGGCCCGGCGCGCAATCCCTCGCCTGACGGGCCCGGCGCACAATCTAGTCTTCTTCCTCCTTGCGCTTGTAGGCGGCGGCCAGCTGCTGCTGCACCGGAGGCGGCACCGGCTGATAGTTAGCCAGTTCCATCGAGAAGCTGCCGCTGCCCTGGGTGATGGCCTTCAGCCGGCCCGCATAGCCGTCGAGTTCCGCCAGCGGCACCACGCCTTGCACCTGCATCATGCCGCCGGCGAGGTTGCTGGTGCCGGTGACCTGGCCGCGGCGGGTCGACAGATCGCCGGTGATGTCGCCCATCGCCGAGTCCGGCGTGATGATCTCGATATTGACGATCGGCTCGAGCACGGTCGGCTTTGCCTTCGGCAGCGCGTCCAGCATCGCCTTGCGGCCGGCGGATACGAAGGCGATCTCCTTGCTGTCCACCGGATGGTGCTTGCCGTCGTAGACGGTCACGCGCAGGTCGTGGATCGGATATCCGGCCACGTAGCCGGAGGCAAGCACTTCGCGCACGCCCTTTTCCACCGCCGGTATCAGGTTGAACGGGATCACGCCGCCCTTGACCTGGTCGACGAACTCGAAGCCCTTGCCGCGCGGCAGCGGCTCGACACGCAGGAACACTTCGCCGAACTGGCCCGCGCCGCCGGTCTGTTTCTTGTGCCGTGCGTGGCCTTCGGCGTTACCGGCGATCGTTTCGCGGTACGGCACGCGCGGCGGCCGCGTGTCGACTTCGAGCTTGAACTGCGAGCTCATCCGCTCCAGCACGCTGCGCAGATGCAGTTCGGTCAGGCCGCGGATCACGGTCTCGTTGGTGACCGCGTCGTGCTCGACCGACAGCGTCGGGTCCTCCGCCGACATCTTGCTCAGGACCTCTGAGATTCGCCCTTCGTCGCCGCGCCGCCGCGGCTCGATCGCCAGCCCGAACATCGGCTTCGGGAACTCGAGCGGCTTCATGCGGATGAAGTCCTCGTCGTGCGAGTCGTGCAGCACGCAGTCGAAGACGATGTCGTCGACCTTGGCCACCGCGCCGATGTCGCCTGGCAGCAGCCGGGGCACCTCGAGCGTGTCCTTGCCCTGCAGAACGAAGGGATGGCCGACCTTGAACGCCTTCTTGCCTTCGCCGACGTACAGCTGCGTGTCCTTGGTGATCGTGCCCTGGTGGACGCGGAAGATGCCGATCTTGCCGACATAGGGGTCGTTGAC